>JBNVCD010000001.1:5623-10504 GCA_050410875.1 Bathyarchaeia archaeon
CCGCGTTAAAAAAGCACACATTCTTCGTTTTAGAAGGAGGATACAGGGGAGAAAAAAACGGCGAAGACATAGACAACTTGCTGAGGGGATTTGAAGGCAAAACTTAAGCCGCTTGGGTTGAGACTAATGAGTTAAAGTCGCTGATCGTATTGGATGAAACCAGACTTTTTAAGGTCGACACCTTCATTGCTTGAATGCGCTAGGAAAACGTGGGGTCAGCTTTGTCTTCATAACACAGTGTTCTACGAGCATTCCGGCTGAGGCAAGAAACATCGGCACATACTTTAGCATGTCTGCCATGAGCGAAACGGAAATCCAACGTTTCAAAGAAGCTACTTTGCATCCAAGCTCTAAATTAAGAGCAAGAATGCGGAGAGCAACAAGTTTTGTTGCCTTCTTGCTATTCTGAGCCGTTTTTCATTAGACATAGAACCGTGAAGCAAGCGAGCGGATAAAAACGGTTAGTTTGGATTCAACATTAGTAAAATTTAAATATAGTAAAAAAAACTAATGTTAACATGGAAAAGAATGTAATATTCCCACGGGACATCGAAGCAAAACTGCTAAAGTGGATGGACCGCAGGGAAGCCTACGCGATCAAGGGACCCAGGCAGAGCGGCAAAACGACCCTGTTGAAGATACTAGAAGAGTCTTTAGCCAAGAGGGGGGTAAACACCGTCTTCTTAAATTTTGAAGACCCCGACACGCTGGAGGCGTTCGAGACAAATCCAAAGGAGTACATCAAAAGTTTCCTCACAAAAGAGGGGAAATACTGCTTTCTGATGGACGAATACCATTATGTTAAGGATTCGGGGAAAAAGCTGAAACTGCTCTACGACACTTTTGGCGACGTCAAGTTCATCGTCACGGGCAGTTCGTCGCTTGAACTGGCCGGCGCGATGGGAAAATTCTTGGTGGGAAGAGTGTTCTTCTTTGAACTCTTCCCCTTTAGTCTACACGAATTCTTGACGACAAAAAATCCGCGGCTGGCAAAAATCTACGAAGAGAAGAATAAGCTGATTAGAGGTTTCTTGTCGGATGGAAAGGTCGAAGTTGAGAATGACATTTTTTTCAAAGAGTTTTCTCCGCTTTTTAACCAATACGTAATCTTCGGTGGTTACCCCGCTGTTCTGAAATCAGACGACGCGGAGACGAAGAGAACGGTTCTGAAGAATATCTACGACACGTACATCTCAAAAGACGTGGTGGCATTCCTCAAGGTCACCGACGCCCTGAAGTACAGGCATGTCGTCAGAGTCTTGGCGGCACTTGTTGGAAATCTGATAAATTACAACGAAGTCAGCTCGACCACTCAGACCTATTACAAGGAACTCAAAAGGATAATCGCGATACTGTCCGAGACGTACATCATCAGCCTGCTTCCACCCTTCCATAAAAACCCGGTAACAGAGCTGAGGAAAGTTCCCAAAGTGTATTTCTTTGACCTAGGTTTAAGAAATTACATCATTGGCAACTTCAACCCTTTGGATAGGCGAACGGACAGCGGGGCTCTGGTTGAAAATCTTGTCTTTCTGCGTCTGAAGGACGGTTTTCCTGAAGCATCGGTAAATTATTGGCGGACAATCTCAAAGGCAGAGGTCGATTTCGTTCTAAGATTAGACGATGAAATAATTCCTGTCGAGGTTAAGTATCAGAGTTTCGTCAAGGCGGCGGTTTCAAGAAGCATACGAAGTTTCATTGAAACATACAGGCCTAAAAAGGCGCTTATCATCACGAAGAATTTCTGGGGCAAAATGGAAATCAACGGCACCATGGTTCTTTTTGCCCCCGCTTGTTATTTATAGGGTGATCTCCCAAGAATAATTCTGAATACTCAAATTACCTATTTGGTAACCAAGTCCACACTATCATGTTGAGTTACGGCAAGACATTTTTCACGACAAATTGATTTGTTGAAACATACCTTGAACTGCGTAGCTGAAAAATTGGGAAGGTTACTTCAAACTGGCGGAAATGTGGAGTTGCCGAAAATCTTTCAAGATACAACAACGGGCAGGTGGATGAGGTGATGCGCCGTTCACCATTGCGAAAGCGATTCGCAATGCTCAACCTCGCTCACAAAGACTACAGCATCACCACTTTCACGAAATTAGTTTGCGACGACCATGCCGCGCGCTGCAGTTTGCCAGCGCCAAAAATCTGCACATTCATGTTTAAGAATAAAAAAGGGTTAAGCCTATAAAGAGAGGCAAAAAGCCTCTTGAAAGGTAAGTTTTGCTCCGTCAACCGCGTGGATTACTTGGACTTTTTGGTTTTGCCTTTCTTGCTGAGGGCTTCTAGTTTCTCTGAAACCTTCTCAGACCGCTTTTCTGCGTCTGCTAGAATGGGCTTCCAGTCTTTGTTTTTGACGATGTTGGTTATGCGTTCGGTTTCTTCAGGCAGCTTGGCGATTGTGTCGCTCATGAGTTTTTCTGCTTCTTCGTCAGTGGATACAAGAACCAGTGCTTCCTCAGGGCAGAACTCTAAACATTGTGGTTCGCCGCCGCATAGGTCACAGGCTGCAGCTAAGCCGGTGTCAGAGTGAATGGCAATTCCGCCGTGTGGGCAAGCTTGCACACACCAGTCACAACCCTTACATTTCTTTTCGCTAACGCTGAGGATGCCAGTTTCTTCATGCTGAGACAGAGCTTTCTCTGGGCAGGCGGCGACGCATTTGGCGTCTTCGCAGGCACGGCACGCTAAAGCAAAATTGAACAGGGGCTTCATGCGGACAACGCGTATGCGGGAATGCAGAGGATTCCAAAGTGGTTCTCCTTTTTCTTGGCTACAAGTGTACTCACAGATGCCGCAACCAGTGCATTTTAAGGGGTCAACGGAAACGAATTTTCTTTTAGTGAATTTAGCGGATGGCATTTCTGTAACCAGAGTAGTTTGGGATATCTAAATATTTCTATGTTTCCCATAAAATTTCAAGATTTACCGCTTAAACTAGAGCATAACCCACGCCAGCTGGCGCCGTCCAGGTTTACAGGCGCCTTTGACTAAAGAGGTAGTGGTTATTAACCAGCAAGTTTTTTGAACGCCCAAGAGAGGGCGGTAACCGCTTAAAACTGTACTGAGAAAATGCAGCTTTTTCATTCTGTAAAATGGACACGGAGATAGTCAAATTTAAAACGGGCAGTTACGCATACGCATGATTGAAAAAGAGGAACCTGCACGTACCAGCCGCTTGAAGTTATAGGTCCAGAACACGAGTTTGCAATAGTAAACCAAGAAGAACTTAAACCGTTGCCCATATCTGATCACGTTATAAAGTCATACTACGGTCGAATGGTTAACTTTGTGGAGATGCCCCACTTCACTTTTGGGAAAGAACTGCAACTGCACGTTATGGAAGTGAAAGCCAACAAGCCCTTTCAGTCGCCACAGGTTTTTGAGGAAACCATGCAGGAAGCCGTGGTTGCGTTGAACGATTTTTTGGAGGAAAAATTTGGCGCAAACCTTCTCGGGACAGGTATGCATCCGCTGCTTGAGCTTTCAGAGACAGGGGTTTGGCCGCACCGACACAAGCGCATCTACGAGGAATACGGGAAAATCTTTAACCTAAAACAGCACGGTTGGCTCAACATTCAAAGCTTTCACCTAAATCTTCCTTACGCAAAAGAGCAAACAGGAATCCAAATGCACAACCTCCTAGCCCACATATGCGCCTACCTGCCGGCGGTCGCCGCGTCTTCACCGATTTACGAAGGCAACTTGGGCTCAAACGTGGACAACCGCCTTGCATTTTACAAGGTCAACCAAAAAGAGGTCCCGTCCGTAACAGGGGAAGTCGTACCTGAACCAGCGTCGTCTTTTGAAATGTACAGAAACGAAGTGATAGCAAAGTACTCACGTGACTTAGCTCGAGTAGGCGCTGACGGAACACTGCTCTTTAAGGAGTGGGTGAATTCACGCGGCGTAATTTTCCGATTTGACAGAGCAGCACTAGAAGTGAGGGTTATGGACGAGCAAGAATGCATCAAAGCGGACGTTGCCTTAAGCTGCTTTGTCCGCGCCGCATTAAGAGGTTTAATGAACAGCAACGCCGAGTTGTTGCCTCACGCAGTTTTAGTTTCAGACTTCAACGAAGTAATTAGGAGTGGACTTGAAGCTAAAGTTTCAAATCCACATGGCTCCACGGCACGGCAAGTTTGTCAGCAGCTGCTTGATGTAGCGTGGGCAAACGCTACAGCAGAAGAAAAAGAGTATTTGCCGCTGGTGCAAAAACGCATCTCAACCGGCAGCCTCTCAGACAGGATCAAAGAAAGAGTACTAAGGAAGGCGCAACGAACAACCATGCAAGAAGCAATAGTTAATGTTTACTCAAACCTTATTAAGTGCCTTGTCAATGACCAACCCTACTTCTAAAGGAGAATTGCCGTCTATGCCTGACGACCTCAACGGGAAAACTTACTCCTTTGACGTCTGTGTTAAATGCAAAAGTATCTGCTGCAAAGATGCAAATCCGCCTCTTACAGAAGAACGCAAAAAAATAATACGTGCTTACCTTAACGAGAAAAAGTACCCTGCAGAAAACATATTTGTAGAAGGGGAGTACGCTCACCCCGCCAGCGACAAAGAAGGCCACTGTGTATTCTTGGAGAAAAACACAAAAAAGTGCATTATACACAAAGTTAAACCTGAAACTTGCAGGGCAGGACCAATAACATTTGACGTAAACAGGCAAACGGGAAAGTTAGAGTTTTACCTAAAAAAAGCCGAAATCTGCCCCTTCGCCCAAATAATATACGACAATAAAGCTCAGCTCAAAGAGCATCTGGAAGCCGCAAAAGCGGAGATATCCAGATTAGTCAACGAACTGGACGGGCGGGCTTTGCAGGCGATTTTAAGAATTGAGGAGCCGCAAACATTTAAAAT
>JBNVCD010000001.1:10513-25426 GCA_050410875.1 Bathyarchaeia archaeon
TCCGAAGAAACACTGTCGGCAAACGTATTAAACAAAATAAATTTCAAATAGTTTTATTAGTTTGAAAGTACTCAACTTCTATTTAGCACATTCTGGAGAAGAGAACAGCCTTGAAACCGATTGAACGTAAAATGTTAGCAGAACTATTAAGAAACTCTCGAAGAAGCGACAGGGAACTCGCCAAAGCAATTGGCGCATCCCAACCAACAGCTACAAGAATAAGAAGTAAACTGGAAAAAGAAGGCTACGTCAAAGAATACACTGCCATACCTCATTTCAGCAAAATTGGCTACACCATACTTGCCGTGACCTTCATGAAACTAGACCCGAAATTGACGCTTGAAGAATTCGAAAAATTCAGAGAAAACCACCAACCGCAAATATCCAAACGAAACTACGGGGTAATTTTAGCTAAACGCGGAATGGGAATAGGCTTCGACGCCGTGATCATTTCCCTCCACGAGAGCTATACCGCCTACGACGAATTCCGCCACTACTTACAGAGAAACATGAGCCAATACATGAGCAACATGGACGTTTTCTTGTGCAACCTCGAAGAGAAAAGCAACTTGGAGTTCACATTTTCATTACTGGCAAACCAGATTCTAAGTTCAATAGAGGCGAAAAAAGAACAGGCAGAACAGGCATAAAACTTGAAGGGGAAAAGCGCCCCTCACAGAAACCCTGTTTCTCTCAATTTAATAGCGAGAGCTATATTACCTTTAAACTGAACTTTACCGGTGAAAAAAGCTTTCTCAGGACTCAACTTTCCATTCACGAGGTCAACAAAGTCACGGTCTGCCATCTGCAAAGTTAAAGTTGGCGAGGAACAAACGCCCTCGGTGACTTCCAATTTCTGGTCTTTAACCTTTGCCGCCCAGCTGCCGCTGTTGGAGCCTGTGATGTTAACCTGTACAGTAACGTCGACGCCTACCGCTTTGTCAGCTTTAAACCGTTGAGGCAAAACTTTCTCGAAGAATTCTCGAGGAGATGATGCTTCCATAGGTAAGCTAAACACGTTTTACCTAAACAAATCTTTCTCTTTTGGCCGTGTAAGTTCGCTGACGGAAGCGTTCTCCGCCACTTTAAATTTGTATCCTCTTACTATAGCCGCAGGTATTCCCTCGTCGGCTTGACCGATCACCAGCTCCGCCGCAGAAGCCAACTCGTCTGCGATGCATGTTCTTTTAACTCTTAAAACGTAGCCGAACAAGTCGCGTTCACCACGCCGGTCACGTATGGGCTGGATGCCCGCGACGCCTATGGCAACGTTGATTTCTCCCATCCGAAATGGTCGCCCATGGGTGTCAGAAATAATTACCGCTACAGTGCGCCCGGTTAACTGTTTTATTTCACTTCGTATACGGCGCGCTGAAGCATCAGGGTTCTGGGGCAACAGCACAACGTTTCTTTCGCCTTGCACGTTCGACCTGTCTACGCCGGCGTTCGCGGATATTATGCCATGTTTGGTTTCAGTTATTATGCTGTTTGGACCCAAACGGACGATTTCTCGGGTTTCCCTCAGAATTACCTCCACTAGCGCGGGGTCTTTCCCAACTTTGCGGCTTACCTCCAAAGCCCGTTCCGAAGGCACAACCTTGTCAAGGTTAACAATGTTACCCTCAGCTTTTGAAACCGCCACGTGGGTAATGACGATTATATCGTTTTCTTGAATGGGGGTATTTTGTTTTTGGGCGGCGTCACAAATAAGTTTGGCTAAATCGTCTCCTTCAGAGATTAAGGGCAGCTTCTCTATGGGGATTACCTCTATGGGCACACGGCATACGCCTCGGTTTCATGCTCTGTTGAGCTGCTGCAGAAGAAAACTTTAAAGGTTTTCTCCCAAATAACCTGATTGCTGAAAAGTTGCACTGCCTGTTTTTTGTTCCACACACGTTTTCGGATGGTTAACGGTTTCATTTAATTGTGAACTTTAAAAAGTATCAGCGCCTATATACTTTTTAGAGAGTTGCTTTTTCGAAGAGGAGACCAAATAAGGTGGGCATAGAAAATCTAAGCAGGATTTTCAACCCTAAAAGCATAGCCGTTGTAGGCGCAAGTGAAAGGCAAGATGCGGTAGGCGGCAAAATCCTAAACAACTTAAAAAGCTTAGGCTACCAAGGCGCAATTTTTCCCGTGAACGCGTTCAGGCAGACAGTGCAGGGGATAGCTGCGTACCCAAGCGTCACCAAGATACCCTCAAAAGTTGACCTTGCAGTTATTGCGACGCCAGCTCACACGGTTCCTCAGCTATTGGAAGAATGCGGTGAAGCGGGAGTCTTGGGAATAATCATTGTATCCGCGGGATTTCGAGAAGCCGGCAGGACGGGTTTCGAACTGGAAAAGCGGATAGTGGAATACCAGAAAAAATATGGTTTGCGTATAATCGGCGCAAACAGTTTTGGCGTCATAAGACCAAAAATAAACTTGTACGCTAGTTTTGCGGATAAGCAAGCCCACCCGGGGAAAATAGCGTTCATATCTCAAAGCGCGGCTTTGTGCGCCTACGCTTTAGACTGGGCCAGCGAAGCACAAATTGGATTCAGCGCAGTGGTTTCAACGGGCTCTATGCTGGATGTAGACTTGGGAGACCTCATTGACTATTTTGGAGTCGACCCTGAAACACGGAGTATTGTGCTCTACGTTGAATCGGTAAAAAACGCAAGGAAGTTCATGAGCGCCGCACGAAGCTTCACCCGCAACAAACCCATCATCGTAGTTAAAGCGGGGCGCTTCAAAGAGAGCATTGAAGCTGCGCTGTCGCACAGTGGCTCTATGGTGGGAGAAGCAGAAATTTATGACGCCGCCTTCAAACGGGCAGGTATCGTTCGGGTTGAAGCTATAAGAGAGCTTTTTAACTGCGCCGAAGCTTTAGCCATGCAGCCTAACCCCGCTGACCCCCACCTAACAATAATTACCAACGCAGGTGGACCAGCAATAATGGCCACTGACAGCCTTGTCGCTAAAGGGGGCAAACTTGCCCAGTTCAGTGATGAAACGAGGCAAGCGCTCAAAGAGGCGTTGCCCTCCTACTGTAGCATATCTAACCCACTAGACATCTACGAGGACGCAACGCCTGAGAGGTTTAGGAAAGCCATAGAAATCTGCGCCAGAAACCCCGGCAGCGACAGCTTCCTCGTTATTTACACGCCGCAGGGAAACACTACTTCCTCAGAGTTGGCTCAGCTAATAGTGGATTTCGCCAAGCAAACTAAAAAGACAGTTTTCACGGCTTTAATGAGTGAAGACAGCTGCTGCCTGCAGGCACGCAGGTTTTTACGGAGAAACGGCGTTCCAGCGTTCACCGCGCCAGAAGAAGCAGTCGCAACGTTCATGTACATGCATGAATATGCAAAAAATTTGGCTCTTCTCTACCAGACACCTCAAGAACTCACCGTGGAACCCGCTAACACGCCTCTGTTGAAGGGAATCCTTAGACGCGCTTTCTGCGAAGGACGTAAAGTTCTCACTTTACCTGAATGTATGCAGTTTCTCAGAGAGTACAAAATTCCCACTGCAAAAACGTTTGTCGCAACTACACGTGAAGAAGCAGTTGCTTTAGCTTCAGAGATTGGGTACCCCGTTGTCATGAAGGCGCTTTCGCTTCAGGCGACGCATAAATTCAAAGTTGGCATGGTAAAACTCAACGTTTGCTCGCCGGCGGAAACCGCAAACGCCTTTGATGAGTTAGCAATTAAAATCAAAAATTATACGCCGGCAGAATTTCAAGGTGTAGCAGTTCAACCGATGCTACGAGAAAGAGGATATGAATTGCTGGTTGGGTCTAAAAAGGACAGACAGTTCGGTTCAGTGATTGTTTTCGGCATGGGTGGAACTGAAACAGAATTTTTCAGGGATGCAGCAGTGGGTTTTCCACCGTTAAATCAGGCGCATGCAAAAGCGCTTATTGAGGAAACAAAAATTTACAAGCAATCCGTAGCAAGCGGATGGCCCTTGAATGAAAAGCTTCTGGAAGAGGTCTTGGTTAGGTTTTCTCGGCTTGTTTTGGATTTTCCTGAGATAACAGAGATCGACATAAACCCGCTTATAGTAAGCGGAAACGAAGCTGCAGCGGTAGACGTGCGCATGATACTAGATTGGGAGAGAATGATGCGGGAGGTGGCGGATCACCAAGACCCAACGGTCATTGCAGCGTACCCTCAAAAATACAATTTAATTCACAAGTTGGGCGCGGAAACAGAAGCAACATTACGTCCAATAAAACCTGAAGACGAAACACGGTTTTGCGAGTTTTTGATGTCTCTTTCAAAAGAAACCATGAGGTTTAGGTTTTTCCAGATACTAAAAGAGATACCTCACGAGACCTTGACGCGGTACTGCAACCTTGACTATGACCGAGAAATAGCTATCGTGGCGGAGCTCAAAGACAGCAAAAAGATAATCGGCGCAGGAGGGGTTATCGTTGAACCTGACGGAAAAACAGGAGAGTTCGCAGTTTTAGTTGGAGACCAATGGCAAGGCTGCGGGCTAGGCTCAAAACTTATGGATGGCATCGTAAACATTGCCAGAGAGCTGCAGCTGGAAAAAGTCTTTGGTTACGTTTTAGCTGACAACTCCAGAATGCTGCGGTTATGCGAGAAAAAAGGCTTCAAAATAGAGAGCTGCGATGAAGATGTTGCCAAATTGACCTTGACGCTGCGGCAGCATTAAAGTGCGCTGAGAAAACAAAAAGCAAAAAGAAGGTGGAAAAAGAGAAGTTTTTAGCTTCGGAACTTCTGCAGCTTCCGCAGCATCTCTTTGTCGCCTTCGGCGTCGCCTGCACAAGTGGCGATGATGCCGTCGACGAGCCCGTCAAGTTTGGCTGCTTTCTCCTCAACAGTTTCCATTGTTGCTGCAGTTGGCCAACCAATCATCTTGACGGTTTCCACGTTTTTAGGTGTGCCAACCAGGAAGTAAGCGTAAATGGGCTTGTTGAGTTTCTTGCATTCTTTTGCGACTGCTTCAAGGGTGGGGAAGGATTTGTCTTCGAGTCTCATGAAGTAAATGAAGTCCCAAGGTTCTCGTACGCGGGCAAGAGTTTCATCTAGCGAGCGGCGGGCAGTCAGCAAGCAGCCTAACTTGAGATTCTTGGTTTTAACGGTGTTACGTATGAAGTCTCGGGCTTCCTCTGACGACTTCAGCATCTTTATGGCTTCGCCGTAGCGTGGGTTGTCGCCCATTGTGACTGCTAAACCGTCAAGCCCTATGATGTCGGCTGCCAGAGCTAAACCGCCGACTTCGACGGGGCCTTTGTAGTGTAAAATGAATATGGGGCAAACGTATTTTTCAGGGTACTTGTACTTGAGTAGGCAGCTTACAACGACACCGCTTGGCGCTGGAAAACCAGCGGCGCTGTCAGTGACGTTCCAGCCGTCGACGAGGTCTTTGATTTCCTCTGCGAGCTTTAGGAATTTACGTGTTGGGACAAACTCGTTTAGTATTTTCATTGTGAGGTCATCTCGGCTAAAGGGTAGAAGGGCTTAATTAAAAAATCTTTTGTATAAGCAAACAAACTCTGAAAACAGACGCTGGGTACGCTGTTTATTGCTGAGAAATTTTTGAGGTACGTGCCTTTTTGAGTTGACAAAGTTTTAGCAGTTGAGCCTTTTCAGTTGGCTTCTTCTCGATGTTTAAACCCTGCGTTAATCTTTGACCTACCTTGGAGCGTACAATAACAGTCGAGTAGCCTTTTGGGCTACCTGCTGAGCCTACGGAAACGTCTGCAAGCGAAGAAACAAAATCGCCACATCGCCAACATCCCTCTGCCACAGCGTTGCCAAGTTCGCTTACTTTGCAAGCGTAACGTTTTCCGCCAATTTGCATTATAAATTGCCCTTTCCGTATGTACGTTTTTTCAGCTTTATCGATGTTTTCTCCCGTCAGCCTCTGCACTTCAGCTTTCAATTTGGAAGGGACGAAAGCTTCAAAACAAAACAGACCTATCAAAGTGATTTCAACGTCAGCGGCGGCGCAGCGTAGATTCTGCTGCAGTTTTCTGGCGGCTTGAACTTGACAGGGGAGACATACAACAGCGATTCGCTTTTTGCCTGCGGCTAGCAGGTCGTTCAGTTTAGATAACACGTTAGCTTGAAGGAAAATTGTGCCTCTTGCAGTCAACACGGCGTCAGCGGTTTCTGCCACCGCTGCCTCTGCAAGGTACTGGCTTCTTTTTCGGCGGACAACTATCGCGGCGTCGAAGACGCTCCTTTCTAAACCTGAAAGCAGCAGCGCCGTGACCACACCGCCATCCTGCCCTTCAATGGGGCTTTTGGCGGAAAACAATTCGCTGTAAACACCCAAATTTTCATCTCTGCTTCCACTCAAGAATAACTGCTCTATTTGCGCTACATCATCCACTGTGGGAACCCCTCAGAAAACTTCAGTTAAAGTTTAAGCTGAGTAATGTTAGAAGGAAAAGGTGGTAAAAAAGGGTTTACCGCACTATGCGGTCTACAAGTTTGCCTTCGGAATTCACCAGTTGAACCTCAAGGGGCATGCTGCCTACTGCGTGTGTGGCACAGCTGAGGCAAGGGTCAAATGCGCGGACAACCGCTTCTACCCGGTTTAGCATGCCTTCGTGCAGTTTGTTTGCTTTGACGTATTTTTTGGCGACTTGGGTGACGGCTTTGTTGAAGGCAAGGTTGTTGTGTTCAGTGGCGATTATCATGTTGGTCCAAGTGATTAGACCGTTTTTGTCTACGCGGTAGTGGTGAATCAATGTGCCCCTAGGCGCCTCGGCGACGCCGACGCCTTCGGAGTTGCTAACTGAAGCTTTTGCCCACACGTTTTCAGATAAGATTTCAGGGTCTTCAAGGATTTCTTTTGTGCGTTCAAGGCAGAAGAGGGTTTCGATTAAGCGTGCGTAGTGATAGTGGAAGGTGCTTGTTACGGCTCCGTGTTTGCCAAGTTTCTTGAACGCTTTAAGTTCCTCGTCAGCTAAGGGGGTACCACAGTGGGAAGCAACGTTTAATCTAGCCAGCGCGCCTACCCGGTAGAACCCTTCTGGGTAACCGAGCTTTTTGAGGTAGGGGAACTTCATGTAGGACCAGCTTTCAGAGGCTTCGCCGATGTACTCGTAGTACTTCTGAGGGTTCAAGTGGTCCGCCATTATACTGCCGTCTGGAGCAACAACACGCAGGGTTCCGCGGTAATGCTCCAACCCGCCGTCAGGAGTTACCAGCCCCATGTAATGTGACTGGAAGTTGCCGAAATGCTCGATTTCTTCTTCAAACTTGGGCAGGTAGTTCTTCCACATGGTTAAGGTTTCTTGGGCAGCCTTCAACGCTTCAGGCAGATTCTTCTTTAGGTAATCCCGTTTTTCCCTGCTGAGGGGCGTTTTGACGCCTCCTGGAACGATCCAATCGCCTGAGTGGATACGTTTGCCTGCTACGTTCTCGATGATTTCTTGACCGAACTTTCTGAGCTTGATGCCCCTGCGGGCTAAGTCAGGGTATTCTGCAGCTAAGCCGAGGATGTTGCGTTTTGAAGGGTCAGAATCCATGCCCAGCAGAAAATCTGGAGAGGACAAGTGGAAGAAGTTTAGTGCATGCGACTGGATGAGTTGCCCCATATGTATTAAACGGCGCAATAGCTCCGCGGTGTAGGGTATGTTGACGCGGACCAGTTCATCGCAAGCCTGCGCCGAAGCGAGCAGATGACTAACAGGGCAAATACCGCAGGCTCGGGCGGTAATGCTGGGCATCTCGTAGAAGGGGCGCCCGTCACAGAATTTTTCAAACCCGCGGAAATCTATAACTTGGAAACGGGCATCACGCACTGAATCATCATCATTGAGGAAGATGCTTACCTTGGCGTGGCCTTCAATTCGAGTGACAGGTTGTATAGTTATAACTTTAGGATTCATTTTTGGTACACCTTCTTTAACCGTATTTTGATTTATTCTCCATCAACGGCTCTTTCCCCGCTAGTAGTTCAGTTAAAACATACGCGATGTTCCCTGCTGGGGGAGGGCAGCCGGGTATGTAATAGTCAACTTTGACGACTTCATGCAGCGGATAAATTTTTCTCAGAAGTTTTGGCACATCCGTGGGGACCACAGGTTGTGTATCGCTGTTCTCGACGAAGGCTCTTTGCAAAACTGCGTTGGCGCTGTCTTTGATTGTGTTGCGTAGTGCTGGAACGTTACCTGTAATTGCGCAGTCGCCCATGGCGATTAAGATTTTGCTGCGGGCGCGTACTTCTTTTAGAAACGCTGCTTGCTCGTAGTTGGCTACTGCGCCCTCGATTAGGGTTATATCCACGTTTTCAGGGAAAGCTTTTATGTCAACTAGGGGCCCGTAAACTAACTGGACATTTTTTGTCAAGTCAAGCAGGGCTTCGTCGGTGTCGAGAAGTGACATGTGGCAGCCAGAGCAGCCGCTTAACCAAAGAGTGGCGAGTTTAGGTTTAGGATTGTTGGGCAACTATTTTTTCCTCCGGGACAAAACAAAATTTGCTACGTTGCGATCTTTAGTTTGCGATAAAGGTTCACCTTCAACGTATATGGCGCCTACAGGGCAAACTTTCGCGCATTTTCTGCATGAGGTACATGAAGTTGAGTTTGCCCACGAATCGTCAAAGTCGATGATTATTTGTGAATCTTTGCCTCGCAGTTTCAGGTCTAAAGCGTGGACGCCTTCCACTTCGTCGCAGACTCGGACACATCGCGTGCAGAGTATGCAGCGGTTGCGGTCTATTACTAAGAAGGGATGTGAAGAGTCAACGCCTTCGCCTGTCCACTCTCTTTCGTAAGCCACGTGGTCAACACCTAACCTGTCTGCTAAGGCTTGCAGTTCACAGTTCTTGTTTGCAACGCATACAGAGCAAACGTGTGTTCTCTCTGAGAGGAGCAGCTGGATAGTTTTTTTGCGGTAGTCTTTCAGTTTTGCCGAGTCTGTGATGACTTCCATGCCGTCGCTGACAGGAGTGGAGCATGAAGCGAAAAGTTTCGCCTGCCCCTTTAGTTCAACCAGACATAGGCGGCAGGCGCCAGTTTTGGTTAACCCTTCTAAGAAGCACAAGTGAGGTATGTCTATGCCGTTTTGTAGGGCTGCTTCTAAGATGCTTGTGCCCTCTTGAACTGAGATGTCGTGTCCGTCAATTTTTAACGAAACCGTTTTTGTGGTCAAAGTTCGTCCTCCTTAGCTTTATGTTTGAATGAACACTTGCCCGCGGCACATTTCTTGTCGACTATGTGTTCAGTGTACTCCTTTCCGAAGTAACGCAGCGTTGTCAGAACGGGGTTGGGAGCAGTTTGACCAAGCCCGCAGAGGCTGGCGTCCTGAATGTAGCCTGAGATGCTTCTGAGGAAATCAATATCTTCAGGTTTTCCCTCTCCATCCATGATGCGGGCGTAGGTTTCTTGGATTTTATGTAAGCCTACTCTGCAGGGTGTGCATTTGCCGCAGGATTCGTCAACGCAGAAGTCTATGAAGAATTTGGCTGTGTCAACCATACACGAGTCTTCGTCGATCACCACGATGCCACCTGAACCCATGATGGCGCCGGCTTTCGTTAGGGACTCGTAGTCGATGGGTAAATCCAACATGGTGTCGGGGAGGCAGCCGCCGGATGGTCCTCCAACAAG
Source organism: Bathyarchaeia archaeon (assembly GCA_050410875.1). Lineage (GTDB taxonomy): Archaea > Thermoproteota > Bathyarchaeia > Bathyarchaeales > Bathycorpusculaceae > JADGNF01. The sequence continues at coordinate 20,100 of JBNVCD010000001.1, forward strand.
AACTGCCTTGAATTTTTTGCCGTCTGGGGGGCCGCCGCCTATGTCGAATATGACTTCCCTGAGGGTTATACCCATGGGAATTTCGATTAGGCCTGGATTTTTGACTTTGCCTGTTAACGAGAAGCATTTGGTTCCCGTGCACGTGGGCGAGCCAATTTTGGAGAACCACAGGCCACCATGCGAGATTATCTGTGGTATATTAGCTAATGTTTCAACGTTGTCAATCAGGGTAGGGCTTTTCCATAAACCTGAAGCTGCAGGATAAGGTGGACGCGGCCTAGGATTTGCTCGGTTACCTTCAACTGAGGCAAGTATAGCGGTTTCTTCGCCGGCAACGAAGGCTCCGGCGCCAAGCCGTAGCTCTATGTCGAAACTGAAGTTTGTTTCAAGAATATTTTGCCCCACGAGATTCATGGCTCGCGCTTTGTCAAGCGCCCTCTTTAACGTTTCAACCGCCAAGGGGTACTCAGCGCGGATGTAGATGTAACCCTTGTTTGCCTCTGTAGCATACGCCGCAATCAACATGCCCTCGATTATAGCGTGAGGATCCGCCTCTGCAAGAGTGCGGTTTGCAAATACACCCGGGTCGCCCTCATCCAAGTTGGCAACTATGTATTTTGGAGAACGATGCGCCCTGGCAACGAAAGTCCATTTTTGCCCAGTTTTGAATCCTGCGCCGCCGCGACCCCGCAGCCCGCTGAGCCAAACTTCATCTATGACTTCTTTTGGACTCATGCGTAAAAGACACTTGACAAGGGCAGAGTAGCCGCCAGCGGCGATGTAATCTTCGATGCGGTAGGGGTCAATTTTACCCGCGTTTTTCATGACTAGACGATGCTGCTTCTCAAAGTAGGCTTTATTACCGTACAGCATCTCTTTAACGGGCAATCCTAAAACCACGTGATCCCGAACAATTTCCCGCGCTTTTTCCGGGGTGACGCTCTGGTAGAGGTAATCGCCAGGTTCAACCAGAACAGCTGGTCCCACTGAGCAGGTGCCAATGCACCCTGTACGGGCGACTTTACACTCTTTTTGAACGCCAAACTCCTTGACGGCGTCTTCGAAAGCTTTGAGAACTTTTAAGGCTCCAAACGGGATACAACCGCTCGAGCAGCAAACGTTAATCCTGTACTTGTAGGATCTCTGAGCGTCCAATTCAGTTTCAGCTAAATGGATAATGTCACTGGGTTTCAGCTTTTTTACCCTCCAACAAAAGTTTAATTTTTTCAATAACTACTTCCTTGGTGGCTTTGCCTATGACCTCGTCATCGATAACGATGCTGGGTGCCATGGCGCATGCGCCAATACAACGAGTAGTAAAGATAGAAAGCCTGCCGTCAGCGGTAGAATCTCCACGTTTAACATTGAACTCTTTTTCTACGGCGCTGATTATTTCTTCCGCCCCCTTTACGTAGCAGGCGGTACCCATACACGTCGTAACCACATGCTCGCCAGGCTGCTTCAATCGGAAATAGTTATAGAACGCAGCGACGCCGTAAACGTGGCTGGGCGGAAGCTTCAAGGACGACGCGACAAAAGACAAAATTTCCCTGTTTAAGTAGCCATAAAGCTCTTGGGCTTTGTGAAGAATCTCGAGAAGTGCACTAGCTTGGTACTGATGATCTTTTATTGCTTTTTCAAGCATCAACTTCCGGTTGTCTTCTTTCAACATTTTTTTAACCTGCCTTATGCCCCTCTAAATTGTCCTTCCTGCTCTACGCAACTAAGAGACTAAAAAGTCAAGTATATAAAACATAACACTCAAAACCACATTTTCAGCATGTTCAAAGCGGCACGCAGGCGTCAACGTCACTTTTTAAAGCGCAAACTAAACAAACTGTGTCTAGTGAAAACTGGAAAGGCTAGCTAAAGCACCACTAACGACTATGCGAGCAAGCTGCTAGCCGTTGGAGCGTGAGGGTTTGCTGGGGCCTTGGCGGAAGGAGAGAATTTCGGAGAGAGAAAAATGAAAACCTTTGCTGCTACCACTTATAAGTTAAACCGCCAAGAGCCCATACAGCCCCATTTCTTCCCCAGCCAATTTGACCAAGGTAACACGTTTGGTTTGGGTCTACGTGTCCTTGCGAAAGTCGGCTGCTTCAACTTTGGTTTGTACTGCAGGATAGAGACGTCGTAATCATCTATGTTGGATTTGCCGTTTGGCAACCAAACTTCGAGGGTGGCGTTTTGAAATAGCTCTTGAAGGGTCTGCGTCTCCTCTTCTGCTGCTAACGGCTGAAGCACAGTTTTACCTGCTTCTTCGTAGACAAGCATTGTAACGCATTTGGTTTTCAGCCCAGAGGCATCTGCACTTTTTGCGGCAATGTTTTGTTTTCGCCGTCGGTAGGAAGCAGCCATTTTTGTCCCTCGCCTATGTTTCTCTTTGCATCTATGGATAAAACGGTTTTTGTCAATATTTCTTGTCACAAAAAAATTATACTATCAGCAATTGTTGACTAAACTCCATACTCAAAAGCTAGGCCTTACAGATAAATTCTAATCCACCAAAATATACTGTTGAATAGTGGCTTGGAATGTCTAGCTCAGAAGAAGAAATCTACTCGCTCATGTTCAGCTCGCTAAAGCATCCAGCGCGCCGTAAAATTCTGAGAATGCTCTCAGGGAAAACCATGACTTTTTCCCAGATGCTTGAGGAGCTGGCAATCCCAAGCTCTCACTTAACGTATCACCTTGAAAACCTGGGAGACTTGATAGTTAAAGACATAGATGGAAAGTACAAGTTATCCAGCTTCGGCAGAGCAGCTGTCTCCATCATGAAAGGCGCCGAGGAAGCGCCTAGTGTTAACTGTAAACGCTTTTCCGCGCTGCCTTTGAGGTGGAAAACTCTGTACGCTGCGCTTCTCATAACCATAGCTCTCTTATCCACAATAGCGTTTGTGCAGTACACATCGTTTAATCAGTTGTCCACGAATTATGATCAGTTAAAAGTGGAGTTCGATAAAATTCAGAGTCAAAACCAACAATTACTGTCTTGGAGCACATCTGCAAACAAAGCTATGGCGGTCATCAGAGACGTGGTACAGTTTGACGTCTCAAAATATCAGGCGAAGCTTGATTCCAACACCGTGGAAGACCGCGTGGACATGGGCGGCGTCATAGAGGAAGTAATCAGGTACTCGTTTGAAAACGCGGCAAGCAGGATAGAGTTGACCTTGAGGTTTAGGAATAACCATTTTTCGCTTTTCCGCCTAAACCAACTGGAAGGATTCCCGAGTTACCCACCACTTTTCACTAAAACGCAGCCAAGAAATTTGCTTCAAGCATCAACAGAACTTCTTGAACGGTACAACGCAGTGATGGGAGAGCCATACCTTGAAGAAATGCGGCAGCTCCTTAAAGCCGCAAACGAAACCACAGTAGACCAGACCTTGGGAAATACACGGTTGCGAATGTCAATTTCAGGGGGAAACGCAGAAATCTGGCTGTTTTACACTGCAAACGGCACAGACTTCGCATCTAAAAGAGTGCACATAGTCTACCAGAACTACGTGCTAACGGAGCTAAGTGACGACTGGAACCTCTACAAAGTAGGCACAACCGAAGTCAACGTTTCCAGCGAGCAAGCAATCCAAATCGCGAAAAACGCCGCCAGAAGCTACAGTTGGAACGCAGAGGGACAACAAGTTTCAGACTTCGAGATTCTGGATTCACCTGTCTCAGCAGATTTTTACCCCCACACAAGATCGGAGCCCCTGACGCTGGTGCCTTACTGGTACGTCACCTTACACTTAGACAAAACGTATCCTGGCGGAGTCAACGTCATAGCAGTCGGAGTCTGGGCAGACACAGGAGAAATAGCCAACATACAAGCACTAGGAGATCACACCCCTTAAAGAGCCAACCAGAAAAAGTTGCGCGAGAAGGATTTGAATAAGAGAGAACAATTGGTGCGGAGGGTGGGATTTGAACCCACGAACCCCTGCGGGATAGGAGCCTCAGTCCTACGCCTTTGGCCATGCTGGGCGACCTCCGCGTGTACTTTCGTCTAACTCGATATGTGGCAGATAATAGAATCAGGCATCTTATTAAAAGGCTTTACCTTGTAGTGTGCTGTTTGTAAATATTATAAGCGGGTTCACTTTAGATGTTAACTGGTGTTGGTTAGTTTGCTGAATGGAGGGCTAAGTTTTATAAGACACCAAATTATAACAGTGTTATTAACGGTGGATTGGACATGAAAAAAATCTACAACAACGTAGCCGAAACCATAGGCAAAACCCCACTCATACGCTTAAACAAGCTCGTTGAAGGGTTAAAATGCACCATAGTCGCCAAAACCGAATCCCGCAACCCCGGCGGCAGCGTCAAAGACCGCATATGCCTCAGCATGATTGAGGAAGCAGAAAAAAAAGGGCTACTCAAACCTGACAGCGTAATAATTGAACCAACAAGCGGCAACACAGGCATAGGCTTAGCCATGATCGCAGCCGTCAAAGGTTACAGGCTAATACTCACAATGCCTGAAACAATGAGCCTCGAACGCCGCAACCTGCTCAAAGCCTACGGCGCCGAACTGGTGCTTACGCCAGGCGCTGAAGGCATGAGTGGCGCAGTAAAGAAAGCTGAAGAACTCGCCGCGGCCACGCCAAACGCCTTTGTGCCACAGCAGTTCAAGAATTTGGCAAACCCAAAGATACACCGCGAAACTACAGGTCCAGAAATCTGGAATGACACAGAGGGGCAAGTGGACATTTTGGTTGCGGGTGTAGGCACAGGCGGCACCATAACTGGCGTAGCACAGTACATTAAACCGCTCAAACCACAGTTTAAAGCGGTAGCCGTCGAGCCAGCAGCATCACCTGTCCTCAGCGGCGGCGCCAAAGGTCCACATAAAATTCAAGGTATAGGCGCAGGCTTTATCCCTGACGTGTTAAAGCTGGATTTGGTAGACGAAATCGTGAAAGTTAAAGACGACGATGCCCTGCAAACTGCACGGTTACTTGCCAGAAAAGAAGGATTACTCGTCGGCATATCCTCAGGAGCTGCAGCATGGGCGGCGCTGGAAATTGCTAAAAGACCCGAAAACGCAAACAAACTTATCGTTGTAATCCTCCCAGACACTGGAGAAAGATATCTCAGCACCGCATTATTCCAACCAACAGCGTAAACGCGGTTTTCGGCTAAGCGACCTCAAAGAAAAAGGTCGCTTCTCTTATATCCCTCTTTACCTAATTAAAGAGGAAGGGAACTCAAAATGAAGGAAAACTCGGCTAAACCTCAAACCCCAAAGAAGACAACGAAAAAGGAAACAGAGGTTTACGCGTGGAACCCAGAAAAAATGCTGAAAGCACTCCTTTCAGGAGAAG
>JBNVCD010000200.1:0-1424 GCA_050410875.1 Bathyarchaeia archaeon
GAAGAGACTTAACTGAACGCAAAAAAACAGAAGAAAAAATGCGCAAATTAAATCGGGCGTTACTTGCAGTTGGAAAAAGCAACGAAGCTCTGCTAAGAGCCACTGATGCTGCATCGCTTGTACAAGAGGTATGCCGAATCGCCGTCAAAGATTGCGGCTATGATTTAGCATGGGTGGGTTTAGTTGAACATGGTGAAGACAAGACGGTTCGACCTGTTGCTTACGAAGGCTTCGACAAAGAATACGTTGACTCTTTGAAAATCACTTGGGCTGACACAGAACGCGGCATGGGGCCAACCGGAAGAGCAGTGCGCACAGGAAAACCGCAACTGTGCAGCGACATAAGGGTTGACGCTGATTTTGCCCCGTGGCGCGAACAAGCAGCAAAAAAGGGTTACACGTCTTCATTGGCTCTGCCCTTGCGCGATGAACGCGAAGTCATCGGCGTCTTAAACATTTACAGCAGAGAGCCCAACGCCTTCTCAGACGAAGAAATCCTTTTGTTAGACAGTTTAGCAAAAGACCTTGGCTACGGATTAACTGCTTTGAAAGCTCGAGCAGAAAAGGAGAAAATGGAAAAAGCGGTCGCAGCGGCTAAAGAAGAATGGGAGCAAACGTTCCACACAATGCCCGACGCAATCGCCATAATAGACGCGAACTACCGTATAATGCGGGCTAACCAGACAATGACGCAGAAACTCGGCTTAGAGCTTAAAGAGTTAGTGGGTTTAACCTGTTACAAGCAAATACATGGTGCTGATTATCCGCCTGAGTTTTGTCCTCACGCCCAAACTATGAAAGACGGAAAAGAACACGCTGCCGAAATACACATACCCAAACTGGGACGCTACTTCATGATTCGAACCTCTCCGCTGAAAGATGCCAACGGGCATGTAACCGCTACGGTGCACGTGGCCACAGACATAACTGAGCGCAAGAAAACTGAAGAAACCCTTTTAGAAAGAGAACGCCAATTCCGCTCGTTATTTGAACACAGCCTCGACGGAATCATGTTGACAAAACCTGACGGCACCATTCTCGCGGCAAACCCGCAGGCGTGCCGCATGCTGGGCATGACGGAAGACGAAATCAAGAAGGCAGGCCGAGAAGGCTTAGTCGTTAAAGATGAAAAGTTGGAAGCCGCACTTGCAGAACGCGAAAGAACAGGTCATGCAGTAGCGGAACTCACTTTTAGACGAAAAAACGGAACAACATTCATTGCAAATGTATCATCAAACGTTTTCACAGACGCAGGTGGCGAAGCAAAAACTAGCCTGTCCATAAGAGATATCACAGAGTACAAAAAAGCCGAGGATGCGCTCAAACAAAGTGAACAACGCTTCCGAGACTTCCTTGATTCAATGCCTGAAATTGTATTCGAAACTGACTGCCAAGGAAAACTGTTATACATAAACAGAACAGCA
>JBNVCD010000200.1:1434-2590 GCA_050410875.1 Bathyarchaeia archaeon
CAACCGAAATTACAGGTTACACCACCACTGAAGTCTTAGGACGTCTTGCCGTCGAATTTATCGCCCCCAAAGACAGGGAAAGAGTGATACAAAACATCCAGAAGATAATGCGAGGCGAGTTATCCTCAGGCAACGAGTACACTTTACTCAGAAAGGATGGCACAACGTTCCCAGTGATGGTCTATTCAAAACGTTTTTTCGACAAGGATGGTAAACCTTGCCTACGCGGAATCATTGTCAACATTTCAGAGCTGAAGAAAGCTTCTGATGCCTTGGTGCTGCTAAACGAAAAACTAAGTGTCGTCGGAGGCTTAACCCGACATGACGTGCGCAATAAGCTTGCTGCTATCGCGGGACAAATTTATCTGCTTCAGAAAAAAATGGACTCAAAATCTGAGATAGCTGGTTTCTCCAAAAAAATCCTAAACCTCATAGATCAAGCCGCACGTCTCCTAGATTTCAGCAAAGCCTACGAAGAAATGGGTGCGGAAACGCGCCGCACTATAAACGTGGAAGAATGCTTCAACACTGCAGTTACGCTGTTTTCTGACCTGTCAAGTATCCGTGTCCTAAACAATCTGTCTGGTCTTACAGTAACCGCTGACTCCATGCTTACCAAAGTCTTTTACAACTTAATTGATAACTCCCTAAAACACGGCAAAAAAGTAACCACCATAAGCGCCCACTTCACAAAAGAAAAAGACAAAATAACCTTAACTTACGAAGACGACGGCGTAGGCATCCCCGAACCAGCCAAAGCAACCCTATTCGAACGCCGTGCGGTACACGGGCTGTTTCTAGTTAAGAAAATAATGGACTTCTACGGCTGGTCAATCACAGAGAACGGCGAAGCAGGCAAGGGCGCAAAATTCGTCATAACAATCCCCACGGCAACGCATTAGTGTAGTTAATTCCGCCATGTGAAGTTCATGTCTTGTGTGCTGTAACGCCATACCACATGAAAACTTTAGCTATTACGGGTATGATGACTCCTGCCGCTATACGGGTTACCACCGTAAGCAAAAACCCATCCACACCAGTTATAACGTTTGAGGGGGAAAGCTGAAACATCCAAAACAGAAAAACTCCCGCGATAGCGGTGGACACAACACTTGAAATGAGCATCCTTCTAAAGTTTTCAGACCGCTTGTTTAAC
>JBNVCD010000201.1:0-2587 GCA_050410875.1 Bathyarchaeia archaeon
CGTAAAATAATGAAATAGTGATTAAAAAGGAGATTTAAGGATGGCAAAAATCGTAACAATAGCGCTCGTTGTAATAATGCTGTTTGTCGGTTTCGGTATAGGTCTTGTCTCAAGTCCATTTATAGCACCACAAAACTCGACGACAACCGACGCTGTATGGGAAAATATACAAAAAACCGGCGTCATCAGGGTAGGTACAGACCCTACATGGCCACCATATCAACTGCGTGATGACGTGACTGGCGAAATAGTGGGCTTCGAAGTTGACCTCGCAAATGCATGCGCAGAAAAACTAGGGCTAACTATACAATGGAACGATGTAGGCTTCGATAACATTATTCTCTCAGTTCAACAAGGGCAACTTGACATGGGTGTAAGTGGCTTCTCTGTAACCCCCGAAAGGCTAGAAGTAGTTTCCTTTACTTTACCCCACAGTACAACAGAAGGGCAAGTAGTGATGCTTCAAAGCACGATGGCGGAAAAAGGCATAACTACCATAAACTCGCTTGCTGACTTTAAAACCTTAGGAATCACCGTCGGCGTACAATCTGGCAACGTACAGCAGATAGAGCTCCAACAGGCAGGCGTAGACATCCGAACATGGAGTGACTCTGCCTCGCCTTTTCAAGACCTAGTAAGTGCAAACCCAAGTGTACAAGCAGTATATGCTGAAACACCCATAACCACAAACTGGATCGCGCAATTCCAAGCAGAGGGAAAAGCAGTCAGCGTAGTCTACAGCCACCCCTATTATCCAGTTGCGTTCCTTACTGCCAAGAGCTCTCACACACTCCTCGACAAAATGAACGCGGCACTGGCACAACTAATCTACGACGGAACAGTAGACCAGCTTAAAGCAAAATGGCATGCATAAACAAACGTGACCCATATTGGACGTTTGGCAACAGTTAATCTTCCTCCTGGAAGGAGTGCCACTAACTCTTTCCATTTCCATACTTTCTTTTTTGATTGGCGTAACAGTAGGCTTACCACTGGCATTCATCAGAGTTTACGAAAAAGAAATCGGCTTTGTAGTTGATGCTTACGAAAAAATCTTTCGCGGTGTACCCGAAATCGTCTTGTTGTTACTTTTCTACTTTGGCTTAGGTCCATTTTTCCCGTTCCCTTTCGGTAACGCTTTTTTTGTAGCAGCGTTTGTTCTGGGGCTAAGAAGCGGAGCCAACCAATCACAAATCTACAGAGGTGCAATTCGCGGCGTTGGAGACGAACAGATACTTGCTGGGACCTCCATTGGCCTATCTAAATGGCGATCCATCTGGCACATTATGATCCCCCAAGTCTTAAATTTCTCCACGCCTGGTTTAGGTAGCGAGTATGCTCTGCTCATCAAGGACTCTGCATATGTTTATGTCATCGGATTAGCGGAACTCATGACTCGTGCAATACAGCTTAAAAGCATCCCTCCAGGCGATGTCGTTACGCCGTTCGTTATAGCGGCCACTTTGTATGTTGCACTAACGTTCCCTATCGCTTTCTGGCTTGACAGATGGGGTACCAAAAGAAAAAAGAAACTTGGGTTGTAAAAAATGGCAGACTTTGTAATGGAAGCAAAACATGTCTACAAAACATACGGTTACAAAAAATCGAAATTAGGAAAAAACCCTCAACCGCAAAACTGTGTAAACGCTACGCCTGTAGTTGAAGCCGTAAAAGACGTTTCAATAAAAATAAAGAAAGGCGACATAAAACTGATTTTTGGACCAAGTGGTTCGGGAAAAAGCACCTTCCTTCGCTGTATGGCTATGCTTGAAATTCCTGACAGCGGCGAAATCTATCTTGGCGATGAATGCCTAACAAAGCCGGGAGTTGACCTCAATAAAGCACGCGCCAGAATCGGCTTTGTTTTCCAGCACATCTACCTTTTCCGTCACCTCACCGCCTTAGGTAATGTAGAGTTGGCGCTTCGTCAAGTCCTAAAACTGCCAAAAGAAGAAGCTCGTAAACGGGCATTAGCAGCCTTAGCTGAAGTGAAAGTGTCAGACTGCGTTAACAAGTACCCTTCTCAAATGTCCGGGGGGCAGGCTCAACGTGTAGGCATAGCTAGGGCTATAGCCCGCAACCCCGACATTATACTGCTCGATGAACCCACCTCAGCGTTAGACCCAGAACTTACGGGAGAAGTTATTGACACTCTACGCGACTTAGCACGTGAAGGCACAACAATGCTAATTGTAAGCCACGAAATGCCCTTTGCTCGAGAAGTTGCCGACGAAATGATTTTTTACGATGAAGGCACAATTGTTGAAACAGGGCCACCATCGCTGTTCTTTAATGCGCCAAATACCGATAGAGCTAAAAAATTCATGACAAGAATCATAAACCGAACCACCAAGGAATAAACAATGTTTGAATTCCTTTTGAACCCCGTTTATCAGGGCTGGCTCATTCAGGGTTTGCTCCTCACAGTGGAAATCACCCTGTTTGGCGTCTTGCTAGGGTTAGGATTGGGAACACTTTTAGCCATCGGCGATATATACGGCGCAAAACCGTTAAAAGCAGTAATCGCCGTTTACGTGGAAATTTTCAGGGGCAGTCCACTTTTTGTGCAACTCTTTCTAGCTGTATA
>JBNVCD010000202.1:0-2583 GCA_050410875.1 Bathyarchaeia archaeon
TGACGCCAATTTTTGTTGGCTAACAATGAAAGTGGGGGTTTTATTTTCAGGTGGCAAGGATTCTACGCTTGCCCTGCACAAAATAGCAGAAAAAGGAGATGAGGTGAGTTGCCTCATCACCATACTATCGTTGAATCCTGAGAGTTATATGTTTCACACCCCCAACATCGGCATCACCTACCTTCAAGCTGAAGCATTAGGTCTTCCTGTGGTTGCAAAAGAGACTGAGGGAAAAAAGGAAGTGGAAGTCGCAGACTTAGAAGACGCCGTGGTGCAAGCAAAAAAAGACTTTGGTATAGAAGGGGTAGTTACGGGTGCAGTGGCGTCAATGTATCAGGCGGAGCGAATACAGCGAATTTGTAGCCGTCTAGACTTGTGTTGCTTTAATCCACTCTGGAGGCACAACCAGAAGGGCCTCTTAGAAGAACTTGTTTTACGTAACTTCAAAGTAATCATTTCAGGTGTATTTGCCTATCCCCTCGACGAGAAATGGCTAGGTAAAGAGTTAAACTTTGAAGTTATTGAAAAACTGGTGGTACTCCAACAAAAATTCGGTTTGAGCCCTTCAGGTGAAGGCGGAGAAATAGAAACCACGGTTTTAGATGCCCCCTTATTCAAAAAGAAAATAGAAATCCTCGAGTTCGCCACCGAAGCAAGAGGCAACAGTGGCGTTTTCAGAATCAAAAAGGCACGGTTAATACCTAAATAGGCGTAGTAGTTAGCATATGAAGCATGTATCCACCAACAAAAAGCAATTGGCGGCTTGTTTAAATTTTGGTGGCTTGCACTTCAAGTCGAACCATCTTTATGTTAGCCATGCCTGCTGCGTCTAATGGGTACGCCGCCAGATATCTTTCTGCAACTTCGCTTATGAAAGCGTCACGTAAATTTTCCGGCACACGTTCTGTGAAAGGCAACCAAGTAGTTTTAATCCAACGTTTTAACGCTGCTCTTCCTTTAAGTTTGACAGGGGTAGGGATCAATTCGACGCGTTTAGGTTTGAAGCCTGCGTCGCGAAGCCAAATGGTGTACTCTTCAGGACCATAAAAGCCGTAAGGAAACGTGAAGTTCTTGAAGTATGGTTTGCAGCCTTCTTCGCTTATGAGTTCTTCCAGCACTGCAATAAGGTCTTCAGCATTGCCTTTACCCAACATTTGAAATAGCAGTTGCCCCTTTTTGTCAAGGCTTTCATGAACACCTGCAAGTACTGCTTGGTGATCAATTATCCAGTGAAGGGAAAAGTTGGAAAATGCGACGTCGAATTGTTCCCGAAAAGTTAATTCTCGGGCATCCATACGCAGAAAAGTCAAGTTGTCATATCGATGTTGAGGAAAATTCTTTCGCGCGGCTGCAATCATCTCTTCGGAGTTATCTATACCCACCACTTTGCCGTGAGGTAGATAGCTGGCTAGCAAAGCCGTGACTTTACCGTCGCCGCAACCTATGTCAAGCACGTTTTCGCGTCCTGTTAGGTTCAGTTTTGGAATAAGCTCTTTTGCCCATTCGTAAGGGTTTGCTGAGTTGTCAACGCAGTCTTGAGCGGCACAGGTTTGCTCACTTTTCAAGAGTCAAAGGCTCCTTGTCGGGATATTATTGTGTAACGTAAAAAACTCAGGTTGCATTTAGGTTTTGTCCCGTAGAAAAACAAGAATCCATCGTGAGACGCTAAAAAACGGAATATGTCGCGTTCATTTTACAGTAGCCAAGTGAAGTTATTAATTAAGCAGTACATCTTTCTAAAACAAGGGTTAGACGCCAAAGATGAGCTACAAAAAACATATGCATCCCAAGGTCAGCAAAGCCGAGATTGAAGTGTTCAAAGCTTTAAGCGCTGCAGGTTTAACAAAAGGCATGGTTACTCAAAAACCCATTATCCTCAAAGCTACAGTTCCAGATTTTTGCTGGGTAAACAAAAGGAAAGCAGTCTTTCTTGATGGCGTACAGGTGCATTCAAAAGAGAAGACGCAGCAACGCGACGAAGAAATTGATGAGTTATTACAGTTGCAGGGGTGGGAGGTTCTCAGGATCCCCTATGAACCGCCACTGAACGATCAAAGTTTGCAGGAAATCATGTTAGCAATCAAAAAATTTCTAGGAAAAGACGACGAATAAACAATAGATTGTTGCGTATACAAAAGCGGTCAGCGCCCGTTTTTTTTTTAAAAAAAAAAGGAAGGGTTACTCCAACAGAAAAGAGGTGCATCTTTTTATGGGTCAAAGCCGCATCGCGTTTATCAGAATGCAAAGTAACATAAAAAATGATTCTGGAAAAATATTAAATAATTGTGTTGGTTCCTCTTTGATGGGTATATCATAACCTAAACGGATAACCGCAACGTAGGTTGTTCTGACTTTCCTAACAATATTTAACAAAAGGATAGGGAGCGAAGAATGGGAGAGCAAACTAAACTCTTGAGCCAAAAATTTTATGCCCTTTTTGTCGCCACGCTTATAGTTGTGAGTCTTTTAGCAGGCGGGCTAATTGGCTATGTGTTTAAGGAGAGCCCCGACTACACTGAAAGAATTTCGAAGTTAGAAGAACAACTGGCCACTTTAAACACTCAGTTATCTTCAATGACGAAC
>JBNVCD010000203.1:0-2549 GCA_050410875.1 Bathyarchaeia archaeon
TTATGTGTTTTTTGTTGATGAAAATGTATACGAGCCTGCGGAGGACTCGTTTCTTTTCGCCGAGAATCTGGCTGTCGGTGAGGGTTCTCGTGTTCTTGACATGGGTACAGGTTGCGGGATACTGGGTATCATTGCTGCAGGGAAGGCTGAGGAGGTTGTTGCGGTTGACGTGAATCCTTTTGCTGTGCGCTGCGCGGCTAGGAACGCTAAGGCTAATGGGGTTGCGGATAGGATGCTGTTTGTTCAGGGTGACTTGTTTGATACTTTGAGGGTTGGGGAGCGGTTTGACGTAGTTGTTTTTAATGCTCCTTATTTGCCTGTGAAGTGTTCGGGTGTTTCGTGGGTTGAGCGCGCTTGGGCTGGAGGCTGTGGCGGAAGAGAAGTGATTGACCGGTTTATTTGTGAAGTGCCAGAGTATCTGGCTGTTTCTGGTCGGGTTTTTCTGATGCAGTCCACTTTGTGCGGTGTTGATGAGACGTTGCTAAGGTTTAAGGAGCGTGGTTTGGAGGCGAGGGTTGTTGCGGAGCGGGCTTTGCCGTTTTTTGAGGCGGTCATGCTTTTGAAAGCAGAGCGCACGGACTTGTGCGTTTGACCGTTTCTCTTTTGTGCTTGGAAAAAATTTGACCCCCCTATATATAGACTGAATTTGGAATCTTTGCTGGTGGCCGATGTGCATTTTCGATGTTTATTTAGGGGCGAAAACGGTTAATACAGTGCTAGAGTTTTTTCCATCCCATAAGCGGCGGCTCCACACCTATTTGCCAAAGCAGCGCAATCAACTCGCCTCGGTGATGAACCTCCTCCTCAAACACGTGAATCAACACATCTTCCGCCGTAATCTCCACAGTCTCGTCAGCATCGTTTGTAGTCGTATACCTTTTTCCAAGATCTTTATCAGACAGCGAGTCAAGGTAGCTCCGCATCCGCTTCTCAACATGCTCCATGTAAGCTTTAACGTCCTCAAAGCTTCTGTACTCGTCAAACTTTTTGCGAGAATGCAAATCCGTCTTCTGCAAAAAATCCAGCCAGTGGTCTGTCGCGCCCAACGTGTGGATAAATATGTTCCGTAGCGAGTGAAAGCTTGCCTCTCTGTTCTCAGTGAACTCTGCCCAAGAAAGCTTGGCAAGAGTCTCAAAGTATCTATGCCTTACTTCATCATTATACTCCAGAAGCGACTTCACATCGACCATCCGTAGCACCTTACAAACGCTGATTACTCTAATCTACTTGTTCGGCATCTTCTATATATGTTTTTACGTGGACGGCTTTTCCTCAACCGCAGTTCATCCCTTACGGGTGTGCCTCCTATGCCCTTCAAAATCTTACCATGCTTCTCAGCTATGACATCTGGCTTCACATCAAAGATCTGAAAGCCCAGCGACTGATAAAACGCCAAAGCAGGCAAATCATCATTCGAAGTCGAAACCAGCAGCCTCTTCTTTCCATGCTTCGCCGCTTCAGCTTCAACTCTCTTAACAAGGCGTCTCCCAACCCCAGCAGCTTGACACGCAGGCAGCACGCCTAAAGCAGCAATGACCAAGGCATCAGCCATCTCGGCGTATGAAACAAAACCAATAACATCGCCATTGACCTTGGCTACGAACGCAGGCAGCTCTGCAACCACAAATTCTTTGTCAAAAGTTAGCTGTTTTTCCTCTCCCCAAAACCTCTTAGCAAGCATTCGGATCTCGCGTCTATCGTTGTCAGACACCTTCCTGACGGCAACACGCTTAACCTTTGGAGCTTCTGTGCACGGCTGACAGATCACTCCGAGTCTTGCATGTTTCCTGCACACCGTTTTCCCGCATACAGAGCACCTGTAAACAGCCTCTTCCTCACAGCAATAACATTTCACGCAGCTTCCACCGTTTCCATCTGTTCTGTCGAAAAAGTATATAACGTAAAAGGGGAAGTATTGAAAGAAACTGCTGATAGGTGGCGTCCTTAAAATGTGCATAGTAGGCAAAAACAGGCTGAAAGAGTTGATCGACGACTATAAGTGCATATACCCGTTTGACCACAACCTGCTAGACGGCGACGGCTACATCCTAACCGTCAAAGAGGAAACAACCCTCAACTACCTTGAACACAAAAACCTCATAACCTACGAAATAATCTTCACACCCCCAAACTATGTTGCCCACCTCACCGCTAAAAGCAAATACGGGCGCATGGGTCTGTCTTTCCTAAACGCGGCCAAAGTCCACAGCGGATTCGTCGGCAGACTCGCCCTCGAACTCGTAAACCTTAGCAACGACCGCTGCCCAATAACAATCAAACGCGGAGATCCGTTCATGCACGTGGAATTCGTCACACGGGAAGGCGAGCCGTCACCCTACAACGGCGAATACCAGTTCCAATACCTAACCGACGAAGAAATGCAAATCTACATTCCCATCCTAAAGAAAATATTCCCAAATTACGATGAACTAGCAAAAACATGGTTCAAAAACAAGCGGCTCCAGTAAAAGCCACCTGAATCCCAGATTCTTATTACAAAGAAGGACATGCAATTCATAACTTTAATCACAAACCATCCCTCAACAAAC
>JBNVCD010000204.1:0-2542 GCA_050410875.1 Bathyarchaeia archaeon
GTGCCAATATTTGCGCCCTACGATGACGAAGTCAAGTTCACAAAAGATGCAGGTACATTTCAAGGTGTGTTCGCCCGAGACGCAGACAAACTTGTAGTCGAGGAGCTCCGCAGTAGAAATGCTCTTGTAGAAATTAAAAAAACCAAACATGAATATCCTACTTGTTGGCGTAGCCACCACAAACTTGTTTGGGTAGCCCGAAAAGAGTACTTTTTGCGTACGGACAAGATAAACAGCAAAGTTTTGGAAGCAGCTGAAAAAATCGAATACTTCTATGATGAACCAAAAAATCGCTTCATCTCGTTCCTTAAAGAGGGCAAACCATGGTGCATCAGCCGCGAACGCGTTTGGGGTACACCTTTACCTGTGTGGCTCTGCGAAAAATGCGCGCATAAACGTGTAGTCGGCAGTAAAGCTGAACTTTTTGAAGCTGCACAGGAAAAAATACCTGAAAACTTTGAGCTGCACAAGCCATGGGTTGACCGTATTACGTTGAAATGCGAAAAATGCGGCGGCGTTATGCGACGAGAAGACTATGTGTTGGATACGTGGCATAACAGCGGCGCTTCTCCTTTTGCGCGGTTCACTGATGAGGAATTCCAAAAGTACGTGCCTGCTGCTTTCTTAACGGAGGGAATAGACCAGACTCGGGGTTGGGCTAACTCGCTTTTGCTTGAGTATGTTATTTTGACAGGCAAAGCTGAAAGTCCTTACAAGGCGTTTCTGTTTCAGGGTTTAACACAGGACTCAAAGGGCAGAAAAATGAGCAAGAGCTTAGGTAACGTTGTGGAAACCAACAAGCTCCTTCAAACCACCAGCGCAGACCTGAGCAGGTTTTACATGATGCGTAAATGCTCTCCCATCGACTTCATGAATTTTGATTTACAAGAGTTAAGCCGCCGAACCTACCAAGTGCTCTCTACGCTATACCACTTGAGCCGGTTCTTTTTGCAGAACGCCGAGTTTGACAAGTTTTCTCCTCAAACGTTTACTGTAGAGTGGGCGCTCAAAGAGAACCTGCTGCAGAAGCCTGACCAGTGGCTGCTCTCTAAATTGCAAACCACCGTTGAAGAATACACCCAGCAACTGGAAAACTGCCAGTTCAACGTCGCCGTTGCCCTCTTAGAAGACTTTGTCATCGAAACCCTCAGCAGACTCTACGTGCCCATGATACGCAAGGAACTGTGGACAGATGAACCTGAAACCAAACAGAGACGCCAAGCAATTTACGCCGTTCTCCATTACGCCCTCAAAACAGTTACGTTACTATTCAACCCCGTAACACCCCACATAAGCGAAGCCTTATACCAAAAAGTTTACCGAAAACTTGACCCTGCTTTACCTGAATCTGTAAACTTTGAGAAGTGGCCTGAACCCAGCTACGCTCTGAGAAATAAACCTGTCGAAGAAACCTTCGAAACACTCTTCAGATGCGTCTCTCTCGTTAACGCTGCAAGGCAGTCAGCGAAACTTAAACGCCGCTGGCCCCTGAGCACAGTTATAGTTGTTGCCCCTCAAAAAACAGTCAACGCCATACTAAGCGTGGAACAACTATTCCTAGATTTAATCAACATAAAGTCTGCGCAGTTCGCCACTATGGCACCGCAACAACCAGCTAGCGGCAAGTGGGTTTCTGCAGTAGACGACAACATAACCGTAACCATAAGTGGCGAACGCGACGATAAACTTCTAGGCGAAGGCGTAATGCGCGACTTAGCCCGCCGTGTCCAAGCCCTACGTAAAGAACTAGGCTACATGCCAACTGACATTCTAAAAGCTGTACACATAGCTGAATTGGACGAAGAAAACATAACACTGCTAAACCCTTACATTGAAGAAATGGCGCGTCTTGTACGCACCCAAAAAGTCCATCTACACCGCACCAAAACTGAAGTTGAAGCAGACTGGCGCGACTCAGAACTAGACGGCAAAAAGATCCTCATCAGCATCCACTAAACCGTAACCGCCCACCAAAAACCCTTTTATTTACTCTTGTGCCTGTCTATTTAAAAACTGAGAATAGCAGTGGGCCGGTAGATCAGTCTGGTATGATCGCCGCGTTCGCAACGCGGAAGCCGGGGGTTCAAATCCCCCTCGGTCCACTTAAACGTGGTCTAACAACTTTTCTAAGCGGGTAGCTTAACTGTAAATTTTGTGCCTTTTCCTACTTCGCTTTCAAACGTTACTTTCCCACCTAAAGCTTCCACCAGCCTTTTTACAACGACTAAACCAAAACCTTGACCTCTAGGCTTAGTGGTGACTAAAGGCTTGAAAAGTTTACTTTTTACTTCATCAGGGATTCCCTCTCCTGTATCTTCCACGCTTATGCACGCTTCATTTCCCTCCAAAGCCGCCTTTAAAGTTATTTTTCCCCCGTTAGGCATAGCTTGCACCGCGTTAGTAATCAGGTTTGTCAGAATTCTCTTCACAAAGAGGGGGTCAGTTTTCAGTTTTAGAAGGTTATCCTCTACTTGGACATCAACTTTTATGTCGTCAGAAACTTTAACTTTAGCCAGAGTTTCCTGAATCAAAATAGGCACCT
>JBNVCD010000205.1:0-2497 GCA_050410875.1 Bathyarchaeia archaeon
CGCTTTTTTCTTTTCTTTCGTTTTTTCGTCAAAAAGACAGCGGCAACGGCGACTACTATGATGGCTACTATGACAGCGGTGATTGGCAGCAGCAAGGACGAGAGTGTTTCAGGGGGCGCAGTTACTGTCCAACGGTTGGTTTCAGTTAACTTCCATGTTTCAGTGCCTGTTTGATCAGGGAACTCTGTGTAAACTATGCGTTCTACGAAGACACCTGTTATTTTGTCGATGTAGAAGGTTAATGTTTCAGTGCCTTCGGTGGTGTTGTAGAAGTCGGCAACGGGGTAACTGAAACTAACAACGTTGATTTCTCTTGGACCGCTGGCGTAATTGCGGGTTATCGTCTCATTTATGGTTGGCGAATCAGCGATGCCTGCGTACAGCGGTTCACCGGCGGTGAGGTTAGCTTTACAAAAACCTTGAAAACCGTTCATAAAGTACATTTCACGTGTTTCAACATCCATCACAACAAGAGAGTTAACTTCGGTGTGAAGTGCCATATGTTTGTAGCTGAAACGTTTGGGCCTATCACCGCGGAAATCATAACCTTGTAGTAGGCAGTTTTGTTTATCTCCAAAAGGTAAGGAGGCACCGTAGCACTGGCGTTGGTTGTACTCCACTGGCTAGTGACGCTGAACGTGAAGTAGTCTCCAGCGTTAACTCCTATAATAGAGTTTTCAGTTTGCGCTAAAGCCTGCCCCATCAAGACAGTACACGTTAAGGCTAAAGCTGTTAGGGCTAAAGTCAATTTCCTATTCATATGCAGTCACCCCTAATGGTCGACCTTAGCTTTTATGGTTTTTCCCAAAAACTAAGTTTGGAGCAAAAAATGAGCTACTTCAGCGGGTGTTTACTTGAGGAATTCTTTCAGGTTTGACAAGTAAGAGAGAACATGCTCAATTTTAGGCTCAGCCATGTTCAACCCAAGCTGAACAGCCGTTCTCAACTTCGCCGGGGGCGCAAGCTCCATCGTTGCCAGCGCGTGATCCAAATTTGTAAACAGTTGTTCCCAAGGAATTTTGATACGTTGCCCCTTCAAGTTGTAGAGCGTTAGAAGATAGGCGCTGGCGCGGTTAAGGCTGGCTTTAAACGCGTGCAGCGTACTCCTGACTTGCGCTGCATCATACTCCTTTCCTGACAAATAACTGCTTAACACTGCGTAATAGTTTTCCAAGTTCTGAATTTCAGCCAGCAGCTCCTCTTTTAGCCTCTTCTCAGTCTCTGTTCCAGTTCCCATTCCCATACCAAACCATCTTTTCCTGATAGTGAAGAATCGCAGTAAATAAGGACTTTGTTGGTGCAGGGGGTGGGATTTGAACCCACTTTTATGTTATTTTGAGATTTTTCGTTTTGAGAGTTAGCATCGCTTATTGATGTGTCTCTGTTCATGTGTTAGCCTTCTACTATAACTGTTATGGATATGCTCATATTAAACGCATTGGTTTCTTAGTTTTTGCTCAAGTTTCTCGTAGCCTTTAATCCATGATTTATAATATTCCTGAAGGTAACGTAAACGCTCTAATACAACTGTTTTTAACTTCTCGTTTTTTTGTAAAAGACTAAATAATTTTGACTTGCGTTGTTCTTTCTTCTTTTCTTCTTCTAACTGTTTTTGATATGCATCTGCAAAAACAATTCTGGAAATAGTAGTGTTTCTATGTTCTATTTCAAAAGGTTCTGGCTCAAAAAGTTCCATGATAATGAAATCAGGAAATTCTTCTTCAAAGGAAGAAAATTCTTCCAAATAAAATAATTGGAGAAGCCTATCTTCTTTCATGAAAACATCCCACCATTCCAGTGCTGGGTCAAGCTGGGGATTTTCTCTTGCTCTTTTCTCAAGTTGTTGTAGAAGCTGAGGATACTCTAAAAGCGCTTTTCTTTCTATTCTATCAATTATAAATTGAAATCCATAGGGAGTTAAGTCATAGGTTTTACTGCTTAAGCCTGTGCGAAACTTGCTTATGCTTTTTACAGTTATGAGCCCTTCTTCCTTTGCTTCTTTAATTTTTTTATGGGCTGTTGCATGGGCTAACCCTGTTACTTTATGAATTTGGTAAAGATTCATTTCGCCATAAACAATGAAAGCAAAGAGGATTTTACTGATGTATTCATCATAAGGATTCCATATGATATATGCTGGTTTTTTGGTTATGTCTGGTATGAGCTTTTTCATGAGCTCGTCTAAGTTTTCTGGTTTTTCCTGTATTTCATTGTTCATTATATTTCACTTAACTGTTAAGGTAACAGTTATGTCATAACTGTTGAAATACTTATATATGACTTTTGCTATATTTCACTCAGTATGACATATGTGGAGTGGTGAAAAATGATGTTGAAAGGCGCTATGGTGAGCATCTACCTCTCATTGCAATTGCTGGAGTTAGCAGAGCAGACAAGAGAAAAACTGGGCATGAACAGAAGCAGATTCTTCCAATACTGCGTAACGAAGACTCTGCAAGACCTTAACGTTCTCACAGAAACAGTTCAGAAGGAGGCT
>JBNVCD010000206.1:0-2416 GCA_050410875.1 Bathyarchaeia archaeon
TCCAATGCTCAAAATTGCTTTTTTCCCCATGTAGGTCACTATGCTAGAGCTGATTTCCACGGGGATTTCGCGTCCATCCTTAGCTGTATGCACAGTCTCAAAAATGCGGGTACCCGCCGAAGGTAAACGGCGGATAAGCTCATCCACCTGCTCGCTGCTCAGATGCTTATCAATACCTTTGATGCCTAAAGAAAGCAGCTCTTCCCTAGAGTACCCAAGCATCTTAACCGCAGCATCATTCACATCCAAAAAGCGCCCATCAAAATCAATCACCCAAACAGTCTCGCTCATGCCGTTAATTAACTGCCGGTACTTTGCCTCACTCTCCTTTAGAGCCCGTTCAGCCCGGCATGCTCGGACTACACGGAAAATCGCATGTTCAAGTTCTCCAAAAACCGTTTCAGGCGAACCATGCTTATTCAGATAATAGTTAGCTCCAAGATTCAACGCCCTGACAGCGACGTCTTCTCTGCCCTTGCCTGTAAACAGTATAAACGGAATATCACTGCCGCTTTTACGTAACTCCTCAAGCAACACAAGACCATCCTTGTCAGGCATATCATAATCGGAAACCACAACGTCAAACGACGAAGAAGACAAAGCACACAACGCTTCACCCACAGAAGCAGCACTCTCAACAATAAAACGCTTATTCTGAGCCAAAATCTGCTGTGCAACACCCAAAAAAGACACGTCATCATCAACATGTAAAACACGCAGCAAACCCGCATCCGCCACAGATGACACCTCTCTCCTCAAAAAATAAACAAGCCATCACCACATTTATTTTTTTTTTATTGCCAAAATTAAAAGCGGCTTTGAAAAAGGAGATACCTGAAGGCAAAATTAAGGCTGTCGAAATTTCAGGCGTATCCGTTTTGATTGCCAACATAGCCGGTGAATACTACGCCATAAGCAATAAGTGCACACACCGAGGATGCAAGTTGTCTAGCGGCACACTTGAAAGCGAAAACGTCAAGTGCCCATGTCATAAATCAGTCTTTAACGTTAAAACTGGCGAAGTGGTACATGGACCAGCAACCAAAGCTGTACAGAAATACAATGTGAAAGTGGAAGAAGAACAAATTCTGGTGAGCATCAAATAAAGGCTCAATTTTATGACGACGCCGCCTTAAGGCTAAGCCGCTTGTGGCCTCAAAAGTTGCCACCGACTTACAGCATCTTACTTTGCTTGCCAATAGCACGACAGTTTTACAGGTTCAGCTAAATATTTGTTTGAGACTTGTAAAGAAAAAGCGCAAGTTTAAAACGGCATGTTCAAAAAATTTCTTCTTTAAAACCAGAAAGCTTAAGTTTAATTAATGCATCTTCGATTCCAGTTAAAGACACAGAAAGCGGTTGTAGTCTAGCCTGGTTTAGGACATCAGCCTGCCACGTTGACGACCCGGGTTCAAATCCCGGCAACCGCACCACACAATCTTTCGGAGAGAAGCTTGACCAAGTCGCCTTTTTGCTGAAGCATGGCTTCTATTTGGGTGTTTAGCATTTTTAGGTAGTTTGTGCCAGGCTTGGCTTACGTTTACGCCTAATTGTTAAACTGCCGCAACCACCCTCTGATACCTCACACATACGGTTTTATACGCACCCGTAGGAATCAGAGGTAATCTTAGTTCACAGTTCTTTTCCCAACCGCTGGGAGAATTGTAAGAGCCAATTACACTATAAAAACTCGTAATAACAGCCAATCAGACGAAGCAGGTAAAGTTTGACAGATTTTTTTTTAAAAAAAAAAACAAGAACCGCGCAAATTTTAAGCTCCATCAACCTCAGTAAGGGCTAAAACAGGTTGAATAACGGGGAAGTTAAATCATTTTAGATTGCGTTTGTTTTTACGCTTCAAAAGCAGGGCAGCAACAACTGTCGCAGCTAAGATTATAGGTAAGGCGATGACGGAGGGAAACTCGGGAATTACCCAAACGTTTGAGTCTTTCAAGATAAGGTGCTGCACGATCTGCTGGTTGGGAGCAGAAGAACGCACTTCCGTTAGAGTGTACTCCACAACAATGCCTGTTAATTTGTCGAAGTACAGATCCATGTTGCTGTAAACTACACCCTCAATGTTTGTGTTGTTAACTGATATGTGGTTGATTTCCCTAAAACTGCCTGCGTAAACGCGAAATTCAGTGCTGTTGATACGCCAAGGAAGATCAGTAGATGATGGAAACAACAATCCGCCGGCAGTCAAGTTGGCGGCGTAAACATAAACGCAGCCTGTCACGCCCGAGCTGACTTCGGCTATTTCAGTGCTGTTGTATATTGTGCCGTTGAGAAGCTTCCAAGTAGTGTTAAAAACTACAGTTGTACTGGTAGTTGTTGCAACGGTAAGTTGGAAATAGTCAGTTTGGTTCTGCTCAACTAGGTACGCGGGCACCACGTCGGCAGGATTCGTGGAGTA
>JBNVCD010000207.1:0-2413 GCA_050410875.1 Bathyarchaeia archaeon
ATACTGCCAAAGAGTACACAGACAAGCTTCCAACGACTTCTAAAGCCATTATGGCGGCAACCAACCCAAACGTGGCTAACACCCGCAACCCCAGCGCCGCTACAACGCCAATAAGGGTCAGGGTTACCCGTCTCTTCATAGCTTTCAATTCACGTTCTGGTGCTTCGTAGACGTCGGCGCACTGTTGACTGCAAAAATAGTACCACCTATCACCTATCTTCCGTTTTATGGCGGTTTCTTTGTCAACAGTCATTCCGCAGACGGGGTCTCTTGCAGTGGCCATAAATCACATTTCTCCTTTCTATTACTTTGTTGTTTATGTATAAAACCTTGTGAATGTATCTTATAAAGATATGTCTTCAAAGTAACCCTTTGAAACCTCCAAAAACTAAAACCGCCCTTCCGTGAGTTCGATTTGCCTCAACACACCTTTTTGGGAGAAAAGACGCAAAAAGGTAACGAAACAACTTCCACGAGAATTTTCCGTTGACTCTTTAGGAGAAGAACCCCAAAACCAAAAGTCGGCATAACTCTGCAGCGTAACAGCGCATGTTTAAACTATTACGTTTGATGGAGTGTCTAACGTAAAATCAAGTTTAAATGTACCCTGTAAATATATCTTAACAAGATAGGTTAACGTACAGTGCCAAACGACGACATAAATAAGATAGTTTCTGATTTCTCACGTGTCTACATAATTACCATACTATACGAGGGTCCTGCGCATGGCTACGAGATAATACGCAAATTTAGAAAAGTCCTCGGTAAAACTGTAAGCCCAAGCTTGGTGTATCCCTTCTTGAGACAACTTGAGCAGAAAAATTTAGTTAAGAGCAGTTTAAAGCCTGTTGGGGCTAAGCAAAGAAAAATTTTTGAGTTGACTGCCGAGGGTCGGGATTTTTCGCAAAAACTTTTCAAACGTTTTTCTGATTTAATAAGCATAGCATTAGAGCCTAGTCTTGAAATTTGTGCTCACTGCGGCTGTAAAGTCTACGAGGGAGGGTACAAGGAAAAAATTAAGGGAGATCAAGAGTTGATGTTCTGCTGCCGCCACTGTGCAGCGTCTTACAAGCAAAGCTTGGGTTTGACGTAGGGTGTCTACTCTATTCGTTTAATTATGTGGTATCCAAACTGGGTTTTTACAGGGGCTGAAATCTCACCTTTTTGTAGTGCGAAAGCTACAGCCTCAAATTCTTTTACCATCTTGCCTCTGGTGAAGGTTCCCAGATCTCCCCCTCTTTTTCCTGAGGGGCAAAGAGAAACTGCTTGGGCAACGGTGGCGAATTTTTCGCCTTTGTCAAGCCGGGCTTTGATGTTGTTTGCTTCAGTTAATGTTTTGACGAGTATGTGTGCACATCGGACTTTGTCTGGCATGGCTGTTAGTGTATATTTTACGCTTAATAACTCTTCTTGCAATGTCACCTTTTGAATATTTTAGTTGTTGGTTTAACCGGAGTGTTTTCTGGAAATTAGGTCTGCTGTAGCTAACCTGACGTTGTGGGGTGGTTATCCAAAACTCTGTGAACCCCGCCGGGCTAAGGGAAACATGGGAAATGCGCCGCAATTTGAAAACATGCGAATTTGATAGGAACGAACAACATTATGGACAAAGGTTTCTTTTGTAAGGGGTTGCTGAGGTTTAACATCGCAAGTTTTTAAATAACCCGTAACTATAAAGTGAATTCAGCTCTGTGACTGACATGTTAGACATCAAACTTATTCGTGAAAACCCAGAACTAGTGAGGAAAAACATAGCTCTGCGAGGAAACCCTGAAAGTCTCAAAATGTTTGAGGAACTAATAGAAACTGACAAAAATTGGCGCCAAAATCTAGCCAGACTCAACGATCTCAGGCACGACAGAAAAGTCTGTACTGTCGAAATTGCAACCCTAAAAAAGGCGGCTAAAAACGCAGATGCGCAGGTGCAAAAAGCCAAAGCAATAGATGCCGAAATAACACTCCTTGAAAAAGAAGTCGCTCAGCAAGAAGAAAAAACCCGCAGCATACTCATGCAGCTTCCTAACTTGCTCCATGAAACTGTACCTATAGGTCAAAGTGATGCTGACAACGTAGAAATCACAAGATGGGGCAGCATACCCAAATTCAATTTTCCCGTCAAAAACCACATAGACCTCGGCGTAAACCTTGACATAATCGACCTCGAAAGAGCAGGCAAAGTTTCAGGCGCGCGCTTCTTCTTTTTCAAAGGTGCAGGCGTACTTCTCGACATGGCGCTAATGCAATTTGCCCTAGAAACCCTCAGTAAAAAAGGGTACACTCTAATTGAACCCCCTTACCTAATGAAACGTGAACCCTACGAAGGCGTAACGGCGCTAGCAGATTTTGCTGATGTTCTCTACAAGATCGAAAACGAAGACCTCTACCTTATAGCCACCAGCGAACATCCCATGGC
>JBNVCD010000208.1:0-1550 GCA_050410875.1 Bathyarchaeia archaeon
CGACACTACAGCATAGATTCTTAAAAGCATCAAATCTTAGATGTATCGGCAGGTTTTTCTTGCAGCCTCAGCCACCAACTAGGAACTTTAGCATCTTGAGGTACATCCCAAAAATCAAACGGTTTAATGTCCAAAACAGGCGTACCATCAAATGCGTCTAACCCTCGAACAGTTAAGACGGCGCCTTCACATTTAACTAACTCTACCAGCGTGAGTCCAATAGGGTTAGGGCGCAGATTAGTTCGGACAGCAAAAACGCCAACCAGAGGTAAATCACGTCTACCTCTCGGATGCACCTTCAAAGTTTGCCGCTGTACAGGAGAGATTTCGCTGAGCCAAAAAAGCACAAAAAGATGAGAAAAACCAGCTATGCCCTCCAAGGCTTCAATTAATTCTTTACGCACCACAATTTGTGAAAGGCGCCGTCTATCTTTAACTTCGTCGCCTCTTGCATCGGTCTTGACAAAGCCAACAGGCTCCAAAGTGATGGGGAGCTGAGAATTCATACTTAAACGCCACTTACCAGTATTTAGAGTTGGAAATATATGCGTTCTTCACAAGAAATTGGGAATATTCCGATTTGGGCATAAGATTTTATAAACAAATAAGAGATTCACTATTCAGAGAAAGGAGAAGGCTTACATTACTCTTCCTTTTTGCAGCTAATCCTGTTTTAGCAGCAAACTGTTTCACAACTCAGATTTAGTTTATAAAATTCAAAGCGTGCATGCCAAAACTTTTGTGGTTAGCTGTGAATTTTGGCGATTGCAAAGGTTTATCTTCACGTTTCAGCATAGTCGAGGTAGAAGTTAAAAAGGAGAAAACTAAATGAAAAAACAGCAAATTATGGTCATTTTGCTTGTTGCAACCTTTGCTTTAGCAGCTTTACCTTTGGCGTCAGCGCAGTCCCTCTCAAAACCTTCCGTGACAATTCCAAGTGGTTGGCAACTTAGTGATGAAACACCTTACCCGAACGCGTACGCGGAGCATGATTCTCAAGGCGCAGGTCTATTAGAATATCAGAATCCCACCAACTATGATGGCGTTATGATCTATTATGAGAGGGCGCCTTCAACAACTTATACAAGTTCAGATTTACAGTATGAAGCTGAGGCTATATTCTCTCGAGACCACGACACATCATACGACGAAAGCGGAGTCATGACTGTTGCGGGCGTTCAAGCAGGGTACGCCAAAGGTTATGATTCAACTTACGACACGTACGTGCTGGAACTGGTTTTCATAAAAGACAACTATTATATCAACGCCTATGCGCTCTACGATGCAAACTCACAGAGCGAAAACGCAGTTATGTCCTTGCTGAACAGTATAGGTGGAGGCGGCCTGTTTAGCGGAACCATGCTGTTCATCATAATTGGAGTCGTTGCAGCGGTCGTCATCGTCGTCGTTGTCGTCGTGGTCATGAAAAAACGAAAGAAACCCGCTGTCGCCCAAATGCCGCCGCCAAGCTACATCCCACCACCGCCACCTGCACCTTAACAGAAAAGGCAGTCTTAAGCAAACAGGAAACAGGCAAAAACCCAATTTTT
>JBNVCD010000208.1:1560-2401 GCA_050410875.1 Bathyarchaeia archaeon
ACTTGGTGTGCCACTTTCAGATGTTTTAAGAAGACAAACATTTCTATTTTTTTTAAAAAAAAAAATGATGCTCCAAGCTTGTGCGTAAGCAGTTATATACTCTAAGTGCTCAAAAATTAAATGCGTAGAAAGGTAACGTGTTATTATGTTGCCAAAAATTGTAAAAGCCGCCTCGTTAAAGGAGGTTTGGACTTCTGAACGGTGTTTTATCTATGAAAACTACGGCGTCACCACTGCTGGTGACGAGACCATCTCAATTGCGCGTGCTCGAGTTGAACCGGATGTGACTACAAAAGCGCATCATTTGGAAGGAGTAAAAGAGATCTATTTAATCGTAAAAGGAAAAGGCAGAGTAACCGTGGGGGAGCTGAGAGATGTTGATGTGTCAGAGGGAGACGTAGTGGTTATTCCTGAAGGTGTAACCCAGAAGATTCAGAACACTGGGAAAACAGATTTAGTGTTCTACTGCATATGCACTCCAAGTTTTGATAAAAAAGTTTATCGCGAAGACGAATAACGCGGGTGATATTTTACATTCTTGGTTGTTGGATGATGCATAATTATTAAATAAGATTACAAGCAGATTAGATATGGTTAATTGCCTTGTGAGGCTTGAGATGCAACCTTTTGATTTATGTGGAGACCAAGAGGAAAAGTACAGGCAGTTTTATCTACGCTTTGACGCCACTCAAGCCAAGATAGGGTTATTACTGTTTACAATTCCGCTGCTTGTGTTCATTTTTAACGACTATGAATTTTTCGGTTTTTCAAGTGTTTTTGTAGGCACTGTTTTAGTACGGTGCTGCTTGGTAGTTTTTTCAGTAGGGACTGCTGTTTACTT
>JBNVCD010000209.1:0-2390 GCA_050410875.1 Bathyarchaeia archaeon
AATAAGAATAAACCAGAGCTTTCAGAGGAGCTGTGTAATTTACGTCAGGAACTGAAACGCTTCTTCCCTTTGTAAGAGACAAAAGCAGCGACAAAGAGCCGCAACCAGAGATAGTGGTTGATTGCCGCGAGGCAAACACCGCCGCAAAAATCGTCAAAGGCTTAATAGAAAAAGGTGTAACTGTAAAAACCGCCACTCTAGAAAAAGGTGACTACGTACTCAGCGACCAATGCGCTGTGGAACGTAAAACCGTACAAGACTTTGTTTACACACTTACGAGAAGGTACCTTTTCGAGCAGCTCTTCAAACTCAAAGAGGCCTATCCGAAATCGCTTCTGCTAATCGAAGGCTACTTGCCTATGATTTACAAATTCAGTCATATACAACCCGCGGCGGTTTGGGGTGCCATGTTCAATCTAGCTAAGAACGGCGTCGCCATGGTTAACACTTCAAGCTACAAAGAGACTGTCGACTTTCTGTATGTGGCTGCACGCCAAGAGCAGCTCGTTGAAAAACGGTCGCCGACAGTCCACGCCTTTAAAAAGAATGACACCTTGTCAGAATCTCAAATTTACTTCATTGCAAGCCTACCCCACATAGGCAGAGAAAAGGCAACTGCAATTCTTCAGGCATACCAAACGCCCCTCAACGCTTTGATTAATGTTGACGATTGGTCGAAAACCGTCAATGGTCTT
This sequence comes from Bathyarchaeia archaeon, assembly GCA_050410875.1. Taxonomy (GTDB): domain Archaea; phylum Thermoproteota; class Bathyarchaeia; order Bathyarchaeales; family Bathycorpusculaceae; genus JADGNF01. The sequence goes on from JBNVCD010000209.1 coordinate 696, forward strand.
GGACCTGTGATAACTAATAAAGTTAAAGTTGTGCTAACCACCCCCCACAAAGAACAGGAAACATAGAAAAAGACCAGTTATTAACCGTTGCAGTCTTCATGAGTAGCTAAATTAACCCAGCAACTATTTTATTAAGACATGTATAAAATATAGTCCGTAATAATAGCGGTGAACAAAGATAATGAAAGCACTTGTTATCCAGTTTCCCTTTGGCGTTGTGGCTTTCAACCAGCAAAACGAAGTTGTTGGTTACGTGGTGTTTCCAAAAAAGCCCCTGGCAGCAGCCCAGGCAATAGCTAAATTGGAAACTGGAAAATTTGACCAGTTATCTAGCCTAATTAATCAGCTTCAGAGCGCTGGCTATGATGTTTTTGCGTTTGATAGGCAGTTATTAGCAAATGAAGCCAAGAAAACATTGGACGTACCTGTCGAGTTGCTGCAGCCACAAGATGCGGAGAAATTTTATGCCCTCAAAGAGCGGGCAGCAATTGAAACAGGCTTCGTTAAAGACGTCGCTGAACTTAATTTGTGGACGCGTAACGTGAGCATGGAGCTTGCTAAACTTCAAGTTAAAGACGCCTCAGAAAAACGCGACCTCATTGTAGGCCAATCCATCCAAACTCTTGATGATTTAGACCGAACATTGAACCTTTTCATGGGTAGACTGCGCGAATGGTACGGCGTGCACTTTCCAGAGCTTGACCGCTTAGTTGAAAAACATGAAACTTACGTGAGGTTAGTCACTGATTTGGGATCAAAAGAAAACTTCACCGCTGAAGCCCTAGAGAGGGAGGGTCTTCCAAAAAATAAAATCGAGCAAATTAGTAGTATAGCTCAATCATCCATGGGCGCCGACGTTGCAGAAACTGATCTTGCTCAGATTCAATCACTTGGTAAAGTTGTCTCTGACATGTACAAGCTACGCGAAGAGATGGAAAACTACTTGGAGAAAACTATGGGTGAAGTTGCGCCGAACACAAAAGCCATCGCAGGCGCGCTTTTAGGCGCTCGACTCATAGCCATCGCAGGCGGCTTGAAGAACCTTGCCATGCGCCCTGCTAGCACTTTGCAGGTTTTAGGCGCTGAAAAAGCTCTTTTCCGCTCTATAAAAACAGGTGCAAGACCCCCAAAGCACGGTCTAATTTTTCAGCATACCCTGTTGCATGATGCAAAGCGGTGGCAAAGAGGAAAAATAGCGCGGGCTATCGCCGGTAAACTTTCCATAGCTGTTAGAGCTGACGCTTTTGGAGGCGCCTATGTGGGTGATGCTTTGAAGGCTTCTTTAGATAAACGTATCGAAGAAATCCGCCAAAAGTATGCTGAGCCTCCACCGCTTAAAGAGAAGCCCAAAAAAGAACAGACGGTAAAAGAGTTCAAGGGTGAACGTCGAGATTTCAGAGGCGAACACCGCGATAGACGTTGGCAAAGCAGCAAACGCGGCAACCAAAAATGGAGACGCCACAGGCGTGCAGATAAAAGTTAAACCTCACCCTCAATTTACGGAAATCTATCAAGTCACGCTGGAAGATGGGGCACACAGATTAGCCACGCGGAATCTAGTGCCGGGTAAAACTGTGTATGGGGAGCGGCTTATCCGCTTTGACGGTGTAGAGTACAGGGTTTGGGATGCTTTCCGAAGTAAACTTGCGGGCGCCATTTTAAAAGGGTTGCAGACGGTTCCAATTTTGCCAGGCA
>JBNVCD010000020.1:0-13484 GCA_050410875.1 Bathyarchaeia archaeon
CATCGGGCAGCAAGCTCTAATTCAAGCCAAAGCCTTCCACGAAGCCACGCCTATAGGCTCCATAATAGTAACCAAACTTGACGGCTCAGCAAGAGGCGGCGGCGCCCTCTCTGCAGTGGCAGCCACAGGCGCCCCCATAAAATTCATAGGCACAGGCGAAAAAGTTGAAGACATCGAACAGTTTGTTCCCTCACGCTTCGTAGGGCGCCTGCTAGGCATGGGCGACTTAGAAACGCTGCTTGAAAAAGTCCACGACGCCGAAATTAAAGTTCCTGAAAAGAAAGCCAAAGCCATCCTCAGCGGCAACTTCACGCTAACCGACATGTACGAGCAGTTTGAAGCCGTCAAAGGCATGGGTCCCTTCAAAAAGGTCCTCCAGATGCTGCCAGGCATGAGCCGAGGCATCCCCGACGACATGCTGAACATGGCTGAGGGGCGCCTAGAAAAATGGCGCGTTATAATTCAATCTATGCGTCCGGAAGAGAAGGAAAACCCAAAAATCATAAACGCTTCACGTGCCAGACGAGTGGCGCGGGGTTCAGGCACCAGCGAAAAAGACGTTAAGGAACTGCTAAAACAATACGTCATGATGCGCCGCATGCTAAAAATGATGAAACGCAAAAAAGGCAAACTGCCCTTCATGAGCGGCATGGGCGCACAAGGCCTCTCCAAAGACTTCAAGTAGGCACCTGCAATGGACATTTTAGCGAAAGCATACACCCTGCTCGAAAAGTACCCTCTCTGCGATAACTGTCTTGGCAGACAGTTTGCGCTGCTGGGCTACGGCGTCGAAAACAGCATTCGCGGCAAAGCCCTAAAACTCACCTTAACCTTGCAGTGCAACGCAGCAGCGCAGGATGAAAGCTCTGAAAACACAAAAAAACTCAAAATTCTCGCTGCGAACGGCTTTTCCAGCGAAGCCCAAAACACCCTAAAACGCCTCAAAAAACGTGCTCCTAAACAAGCAGCAACTTGTTTTCTCTGCGAAGGCAACTTCGCAAACTTGGAGCCTCTAACCAAAACAATCCTAGAAAAACTTGCAAGCTACGAGTACGAAACCTTCTTAGTAGGCGTGGAGCTCCCTGTAAACGTAGTGGAGCGGGAAGACGAGTTCAAAGCAACTTTTGATTTAGGCTTCAGCGAAAGTATAAAACACGAATTTGGGCGGTTAATAGGAAAGGCGCTGGAGGCGCAAACAGGCAAAACCGTGGAGTTCAGAAAACCCGACATAATGGTTATAGTGAACCCCTTCACTGCCCAAGTCAAACTGCAAGTTAACCCCCTCTTCGTGGCGGGAAGATACCAAAAACTCGTCAGAGACATCCCCCAGTCTAAATGGTTCTGCTCAGACTGCCATGGCAGAGGCTGCCAAAAATGCGGAGGCACAGGCAAACTTTACCCTGAATCTGTTGAAGAACTTGTTTCCCAACCGGTCTTGAAAGCGGCACAGGGCGAAAAATCAGCGTTTCACGCTTCAGGCAGAGAAGACATAGACGCACGCATGCTCGGCACAGGCAGACCCTTCGTTGTGGAAATTTCAAAACCAAAAAAGCGGCTCTTAAACCTCAAAGAACTCGAGGAAACCATAAACCATGACGCGGCAGGCAAAGTCAAAATTTCCAAGCTGCGCTTCAGCAGCCGCGACGTAGTGCGGAAAATCAAGAAATCTGAATCTGCACAAAAAGAATACCGCGTCCTAATGGCGTTCGAAAAAGAAATCTCCGAGCAAGACTTAAACCTCATAGAAGAAAAACTAACTGGCGCCTTAATTAAGCAGCAAACGCCGCTGCGTGTTGTACATCGCCGAGCCGATTTAGTTCGGGAAAGGTACATATATAAGGTCAAAGTTAAGAAGGTGTCACCTAAAGAGGCTGAAATGCAAGTACGTTGCCAAGGGGGCCTCTACGTCAAAGAATTGGTGTCCGGTGATGAAGGAAGGACAACACCTAGTGTCTCCGAGTTACTCAAAAACCCAGCGAAGACTCTCAAACTTGACGTTCTAAACATTATTATGGAAGATCCTGTTAGGTGATGAATGAATGAAACCATCAAAAGGCTACTGCGCTGGAACACGCAGTCTGATGAAAAAAGCGCCTCGTGCTAAGGGCAAACCTAAACTGACAAAGTTCTTAACGGAGCACGCAGTAGGCTCAAGCGTCATAATAAAAATTGACTCTAGCCAGCAGAAAGCGCTGCCCCACAGGCGCTACCACGGCAAAATCGGCGAGGTCGTTGAGAAAAGAGGACGCAGCTACGTGGTGCGTGTAGCTCAGGGCAACGCCTTCCGTGAAATTATCGTCAGACCAGAACATCTAGAACCATACAAGGGTAATTAAAATGAGCATGAGCGAGAGAGAAGTAAGCGAAAGCAAACTGTCCCTGCCACAAGTCAAAAAAATACTCGAATCCATAGGTGAAGAAAACATGGATCAGCTGCAAAGGCGCACTTTTGACTACGTGGCCAAGTTTGCCAAAGTTGACGCTGCAGACGCTGAAACTCTCTTAACAAAACTCATCAACGAGTACGGTCTAGACGAAGACGAAGCAATCCAAGTAGTCAACTGCATGCCTGAAAGCGTTGAGGAACTACGAGTTTTCTTTACTGCAGGCAAAAAAATTATCGACTCCTCCAAATTGGCAGCTATAGTTGAACTTCTAAACGAAAAACGCATCTTAAAATAGAAAACTATCCAAGTCTTTTTAAGCTGTGACAACGATAGAATAAGGGGGCTGCTGCTAAATGGAGAAGCAATACGAAGAGTACGCTTACGTACTAGATTTCCTACCACACGGTCGACCAGGCTCCAGACCAACAGGACGCGCCGGCTACCGCGCAGGCGCCCTGATACAATGCATAGGAGAAGAATTCTTCACCCTTCTGGAAGCACTGGTCAAGGAGGGTTTAACGCTTAAACCTTCAGACCGTGTTTACGTGGGCAAAGACGCACGAGAAGAAGTAACCTACATAATCGGCAGAATAGGCTTTGAAGAGTTAACCGCCTCCGCCAAAGCTGAGCTGCCCTCAACCATAAGCAAAATCGTAGCCAACCGAGAACAATGGTTCATAAATTTTTTTAACACCGCCCGCGCCATAACCCCGCGCATGCACGCGTTAGAGTTGATTCCAGGCATCGGAAAAAAATACATGTGGCAAGTCCTCAACGAACGAGACCGCAAACCTTTCACCAGCTACGAAGACATCATGAAGCGAACAGAACTGCCCAGCCCAGTAAAGCTGATCACCAAACGAGTTCTGGAGGAACTTGAAGGCGACAGCAAATATCGCCTATTCACCCGTTCACATTAACCCCGCACTTTTTCAGAGGGTACCCTGATTCTCCAAGAAACCAAGTTTCTGCTCCAATCACACAATATAGCCCCAAACAAGCTGCTGGGGCAGAATTTCATGGTAGACCCCTCGGTTTACCCAAAATTGGCGGCGTACTCCTCGCTGACTGCAGCAGACGTAGTGCTGGACGCCGGCGCCGGCTTTGGCTTCTTAACCCGCTTCCTTGCACCTAAATGCAAAGAAGTAATCGCAGTTGAAAAAGACCCAAAAATCACCCGCGTTCTGCGGCAGCAAACACAAACCTTAAACAACGCTAAAATAATCGAGGGCGACGTGCTCAAAGTAGCCGTTCCCGCTTTTAACAAAGCAGTCTCTATTCCCCCATACTACTTATCCTCAGATTTTGTTCTCTGGCTACTTGACCGGGCGCCTGAATGCGCCATCTTGATCTTGCAAAAGGAATTTGCCCTCAGGCTTGGCGCCAACGTTGGAGACGAAGCCTACAGCTGGCTCAGTGTAGTTGCACGCTACAGGGCAAGCGTTGAGCTGTTAGATGAAGTCCCAAAATGGATGTTTTTCCCTCAACCCAACGTTGACTCCGTAATAGTGCGTTTGAAGCCTTGGCCGGTTCTGCCTTTCAAAGTCAACGACGAAGTCTTCTTCAGACGCCTAGTGCGCTGGCTGTTCACACAGAGAAACAAGAAACTTGGCAACGCCTTAACGCCTTTCCTTAGAAGCGAACGCAAACTCGACAAAGCCGCCGCCGAACAGACAGCACATGCAATGCCTCTGAGTGAAAAACGCGTACGCGATTTGTCCCCTGAAAACTTCGGAGACATAGCCAATGCCCTTGCAAAATAAAAGGCTGCTCTTTCAAAACTTTTTGTTCGACGTGCACGCAGAAGTGTATGAACCTGCAGAGGACTCTTTCCTCTTCGCAGAAAACCTCCCCCAACAGGAAACCCGCTCTGTCTTGGACATGGGCACAGGCTGCGGCATCCTAGGCGTAATTGCAGCAAAAAGAGCACACCGCGTTTTAGCCGTCGACATCAACCCTCACGCAGTTCAATGCGCCAAACACAACGCCCGCCTCAACAAAGTCAACACCAAGATGGCTTTCTTGCAAAGCGACTTGTTTTCCGCCTTGACGCCAAAGGCAAAATTTGACTTCATTCTATTCAACGCCCCCTACGTGCCCTCAGAGGACGCGGAAACCACCTTTTGGCTGGGGCGCTCATGGGCAGGAGGCCCAACAGGCAGATACGTCATCGACCGCTTCATTTCACAGGCACCTCATCACCTAAAGCGAAACGGGAAAATTTTGCTGCTGCAGTCTACCCTCTCCAACGTAGAGGAAACTCGCAGGCTCTTCTCTGAACAGGCTCTCTCAACAAAAACAGTGGCAGAAAAATCTTTACCCTTCTTTGAAACCCTCGTTCTAGTTGAAGCCAAGCCTTCATGACGTACGATGCGTTTTCCTAAAAAAGCAAAAAAAGAAAGGGGGGAGCGTTTGCTGGTTTGTCACTTTTTCCGCAGAATCAAAGTGGCAAGGGCGATTGCTATCAAGATAACAACGGTTGCAACTATTATGTAGATGTCCAACGGTGCACCCGCTGCTACCTCAGTTGTGGTTGCCGCTGTTACTGCGATTGCTGTTGTTGCATACGAGCTGCCGTAGGATTCTGTGCCTTCAAACGTCGCCGTTATGACGTATTCGCCTTCTGCTGGGGGCGTCCATGTCTTCTTGAATAAGCCGCTGCCATCGCTTGTAACGGTGCCTATGTCAATCTTTGAGCCGTCTGGACCCGTAGCCGTCAACTTCACAGGTACGCCTGTAACTGAGGTGGGGCACTCTTTCTGCATGTAGAGGTACTCCATCCACTTCTCTTGGTCAGCATCTGAAACGGCAGGTGTACCCTTAGCTCCAGGCGACTGATCCGTTACGGTGCCTGTTATCAGCACCGGGGTTCCCGCTGGCACAGCGGTTTGCGGCGCGGAGACTGTAGTTGCGCTGGGACCTTTGCCGAAGCAGTATATTCTGTTGTCGTAACCGTTGAGCGACAAAAGTTTGCCGTCTGCCACTGCCGGGTGCTGGAACCATCCGCTTATCTTCCACAGGCTCGCTCCATCACTGGCGCGTACCACGTGCAGCTTTTCACCTCTCCACATGGGTGTGCCAGGCGAGTGCTCACTTGTGTGACCGAAGATTTTGCCGTCAGCGTAAACAAAGCCGCCGTAGAAGGGATACGTGCCATATGGCGTTTCAGAACCAGCGTTTCCGCTGTAGTAATCCCACAGTTTAGCTCCTGTCCGCACGTCGAAAGCGTGGATGTAACCATCGTAGCCAGCGTGGAGGAGCATGCCGTCTGCGATCATCTGGCCCGTATAGGTGCCGTAAACTGCCCAGTCATCCTCGTAGGGCTCTGTTGTCCACAGATGCTGCCCTGTTTTTATGTCGTAGCCGTTCCACTGCTTGGTTTGTCTTGTGTATTCGGTGTAGACGCCTTCGCCGATGGGACCTGTGCTGGAGCCAACCACGCTTGCGGGACGCTGAATCGTCGAAGTCCAAAGCAGCGCGCCTGTGTTCGCGTCGAAAGCTGCCCACTTATCGTTTCCAAATGGCGCTAGGAATCCTCCGCCTGCACCCGCGTAGATGACGTCTCCTGGACCAATTTGGGCAATTGACAAGCCGGGTATGTTTGCAGAAGCCACCGACACGTTCCAGTCGTAGCCTTTAGAGCCGTCGACAACTCCTTTGGTGTAGGGTCTCCACTGCCAAGCTTCTGAACCCACTGGCAAGTAGGGTCCAATGGCTTTATACGAGTTCCACCGTGCAAGCGTATTAGATACAGGGTCAAGAACGTAGATCCAAAGTTCGCCAACAGGGCTCATCTTCATGAATGAGCCAAACATGCCGCCTGCAGCTGGCATATTAATGACGTCCAGTATAGCCTCGCCGGTGAATGCATCCATCATTGTTCCTGTGGTGCCGTTTATCATCCAAAGGTAGGCTAAAGCGCCATGCTGGTTGGGCGATTCGTAGTCGTAGATTTGTCCAAAGTCTATCCACGCTTCCATGTTACGGTAGACTTCCTCGCCTGTTGCAAGGTCTACACACACAAAGCCTGGGCGTTCAAACGGTGAATACCCGTATGTGCTTTTGTGCAGGTTATAGTACAGGTAGCCATTGATGATTACTGGCGGCTTGAACATCTGCTCGTATGAGAGTCCTGTGTAGTAGGTGACGCTGGGCATTTCGTTTCCAACTAGGCCTCCGAAAGTTATCGGTTTGGTCCACAGAATGTGCGCGGTGTTTGGAGCCTTATTGTAGGGCGCGTATGCTGCTCCCCAGTCGAAAGCGCGTGCCATGCCTGCACCCCCCGTGATGGGGCCGGGGGCAAACGCGGGCATAAGCCAGTTGCTTCCAAGCGAAGCTAATTCTCTGTTCTCACCGTATAATGGTCGCTGCCAATAAGTTGGTACTGGCACTTCAGGCCATTTCGGCGAGGGTGTTGCTGTAACCACCAGCTCGACAACTCGGCTGTCCGCAGGCAAATAGTTGTTGTCTATGGGTGTACCGGGGCCTCCAAACAGGCTTGGAATTTCACCTACGATGCGTTGTCCTGGAAAGTGGAACTGGAACTTGTATGTGCCCACCATCGTCGGCGTGTACGAGAAACCTGCACCTGAAACAGCGTCAGACGTGTAGGGACCTTTCTCTTCGACGGTGCCGTCTGGCCTCGTTATGGTTACCTTATATCCCTGCCACCTGTCTCCTTGCGCTCCTGCAGCAGTCGGCGGAGGATCACTGAGGAACATGGAAACATAGACTTGTTCATTGACGCCTACGGGGTTAGGCAAAACAGTCAGAAAAGCAAACGACGGTATATCAACAGCATTAACAGTCGCCATGCTTGCTAACGTCGCTATGCTCAGTAGCAGAATCAAAATGGTCGCTGTTAAAACCTGTTTTTTGAAGATTTTCATTTTTTCCTATCTCTCCTAAATTGGGTAATTGCTTGATTGTATCATTTGCTATATAAAATTTAGCAAAAAACGCCAAAAACTGCTCTACTCTGAACTTTTTATATGGTTAACGGTTGCAAAAACACAACCTGCCCCTTTAAAGCATCAAGCACCCAATTAACCGCCAGCAGTTAACAGCACACTGCCGCCGCCAAAACTGCTTCTATCTGGCAATATCCCCTCAAAAACGGCAAAACCTCTCTGACTCAACGTACCGCTGTTGGGTTAGACTGGCGCCGCCCAAGTTTCCTCAACTTTAAAAAATAATGTAAAAATAGCAAATTAAACATCTAATGTAACGGCAACGTTTATAACTCTAATTTTCCATTGCTAAGCTTCGCGAAGCGGAAGTACAATGGGTCACCGAAAAACTCATGCTCCAAAACATGGTTCACTAGCTTACCTGCCTAGGAAACGCGCTAAGAGGCCGTTTGCTCGGATACGGTACTGGCCAAAAAGCAAAGAAAACACTCCTAGACTGCTAGGTTTTCTAGGCTACAAGGCAGGTATGACCTATGTCTTCACAATAGAAGACAGGAAGCGTTCACCTAACTTTGGTAAAGAGGTTATGCGTGCAGCCACAGTTATAGAGACTCCCCCCATTCTCGTGTGTGGCGTACGCAGCTACACGCACACTCCGTACGGGCTCCAGCAGCTCACAGAAGCCTGGATGAAGGATCCTGCGCCTGAACTAAAACGCGCGTTAGTTCTGCCGGAAAACTTTAACACGGAAGAGATGCTGCAGAAAATGAGCCAAAACCTGGAGCAGACAACAACCATACGCGCTATAATTGCCACGCAACCTAAACTGTCAAACTTATCCAAGAAGAAACCTGAAATCACCGAAATCGAAATCGGCGGCGGAACAGTAGCCCAGCAGTTCGAGTACGCCAAGAGCCTGCTCGGAAAAACAGTCACGCCTGAAGAAGTTTTCAAGACGGGACAGTACGTGGACGTCGCCGCCGTCACAACAGGCAAAGGCTGGCAAGGTCCAGTTAAACGCTGGGGCGTAACTATACTTCAAGCTAAAGGCCGAAAGACCAAACGCGGCATCGCAACGTTAGGTCCATGGAACCCCCACCACCTAATGTACTCTATCCCAAGAGCGGGGCAAATGGGCTACCACCAACGCATAGAATTCAACAAGCGCATACTAAAAATGGGCAAAGACGGCAAAGAAGTCACCGTGAAAGGCGGCTTCATACGGTACGGCGTTCTAAGAGGTCCCTACATACTCATGGAGGGAAGCATTGCAGGAACCGAAAAACGCACAATAACCCTACGCTACCCCGCCAGACCTCCAAAGGAAGCTTCTGAAGCGCCCCCACAAATTACCCACGTTTCGCTAGATTCACCTCAAGGGAAATAACGGTGAAAACCAATGCCAACTCAAACTGTACAAATCTTTGACCTCCAAGGAAAACCCGCAGGCCAAACAACCCTGCCCACGCTTTTTGAGACTCCGCTACGGCCTGACGTGATAAAACGCGCTGTGCTCTCAATCCAGTCAAGTAGACTTCAACCGCAGGGCAGAGACCCCATGGCTGGAAAGAGAACATCAGCTGAATCACGCGGCACCGGCATGGCCATCGCGAGGGTTCCCCGCCAAAAAGGAGGCGGAGGAACAGCTGCCTTCGCCCCAGGCACCGTGGGAGGGCGGCAAGCACATCCACCACGCTCTGAAGCAAAAATTGTGAAGGCGATTCCAAAGAAAGAAAAACGCCTCGCTTTGCTCTCTGCAATTGCAGCGACAGCTTCAAAAGAGGTTGTTGCTTCCCGTGGACACAAAATTGAATCAGTCCCCCAAATTCCCTTGGTTGTTGTTGACTCACTTTCCGAATTAACTAAAACTAAAGATGTTGAGGCAGTCCTCGCAAACCTGGGCTTGTTACCAGACATTTGCCGTGTACGTGAAAGCCGCAAAATCCGCGCTGGAAAAGGCAAACACCGCGGCAGAAAAATGAAGCAGGCCGTGGGGCCCCTCATCGTGGTCGCCGAAGACAAGGGCATAGCCGACGCGGCGGGTAACCTTCCCGGTGTGGATGTTGTAGCCGTCAAGGACCTCAACGCGGAGCTTTTGGCGCCAGGCACGCACCCTGGCAGATTAACTTTGTGGACTAACAGTGCACTTGAACAACTAGCTAAACTCTACGAGAAAGGAGAAAGCGCATAATGGATCCAAACGAAGTGATTTTTTATCCAATGATGACTGAGTCTGCCAGCCTCATGGTTGAAAAAGACAACAAACTAATCTTCATAGTCAACTTGAAGTCAAGCAAAAAAGACATCAAAGAAGCTGTGGAGAAACTCTACGAAGTCAAAGTTTTAAAGGTGACGACGATGATTACCCCTCAGGGCGAAAAAAAAGCGTTCGTGAAACTCTCCCCTGAGCATAAAGCTTCAGACGTCGCTATAAAACTTGGAATCTTGTAAACTGCATGGAGATGTGATTAATGGGAAAACGAATTCGTGTTCAAAGACGTGGGCGCGGCGGTTCAGTTTACCGTGCTTCAACCCATAAACGGGTAGGCGCCGCCCAATATCCTATAATCCCGCCAAAAGAAGCTTATGAAGCATCCATAAGCGGCACTATCGCTTCTCTTGTTCACGATCCAGGACGTGGGGCACCTTTAGCCCTAATAAAATTCGAAAATGGCGAATCATGCTACATAGTTTCCCCCGAAGGCACATATGAGGGACAGCAGATCATGCTTGGAGGAAACGCCCCCTCTGAAGTCGGAAACATCCTTCCGCTGGGGAAAGTGCCTGAGGGTACCCTTGTTTGCAATCTAGAACTGCGCCCAGGCGACCGAGGCAAACTCGCCAAATCTTCAGGCGCCTACGCTACAGTGGTAGCCCACACGCCTCAAGGCACCATGATCAGGTTGCCTTCCGGCCGCACAAGATACCTCAACGACTACTGCATGGCAACAATAGGCGTCGTTGCAGCTTCAGGCAGAACAGACAAACCCTTCCTGAAAGCCGGCGAGAAATTCCACCTCATGAAAGCTAAAGGTCACAAGTACCCCAGAACCCGAGGAAGAGCCATGGTTCCCGCAGTGCACCCCTACGGCAGCAGCAAACGTAGCGCTCGCAGAACCACCACTGTGTCGCATGGCGCACCGCCAGGTCAAAAAGTCGGTTTAATCGCTGCCAGAGGGCCAGGTCAGAAAAAGAAACGTGCTATCAGATAGGAGAAAGATTAAAACAAACAAATTACACAAGTGAGTTGAAGAAACATGCCAAAAGAATTCACGTATCGCGGGCATTCGCTTGAAAGTCTGCAAGCCATGTCTATGGACGAATTCATAACGATTCTCCCTGCTAGACAACGCCGAAGCCTCCAACGTGGCTTGACTCCTGAGCAACGTATACTGCTTGAAAAAATGCGGAAAGCCCAAGAAGCTGCCAAAAAAGGCAAAGAAATAACCGTTAAAACACACGTACGCGACATGATTATCCTCCCTGAAATGGTCGGCACCAAAATACACGTGCACAGCGGCAAAGAATTCCAAGCAGTCACCATAAAACCCGAAATGATCGGACACTACCTAGGCGAATTTGCAATAACCAACAAACCCGTCAGACACGGCACACCAGGCATTGGGGCTTCACGTTCATCAATGTATGTGCCCTTAAAGTAGACCAATCCTGTCAAGTGAAAAACCATGGATCTCCGAATAGTTTCCCAAAAAGAAAACCCCCTACTGAAACGCAAAGAAGTGCAGTTTCAAGTAAATCACGGCCCAAAAGGGAAAACCCCTGCCAGACTAGACGTCAAAAGGTCTTTAGCCTCAGCGCTGCAGACCAGCGAACAGCTAGTTTTCGTCAAACGTATGAAAACTCTCACAGGAACCGGCACTGCCGTGGGCTTTGCAACCGCATACGAGACAGTGGAGCAAGCTAAACTCATTGAACCTGCGTACATAATCAAGCGGAACAGCCCACCAGAAAAACCAAAGGAAGAGGCGAAACAGTAAGATGTCAAAAAAACCAGCTAAACCTGAAGAAGCCCAAAAAGACGCTGGAAAAAAAGACGCGTCTAAACCGCAAAAAGGCGGCGCAGCACCTGCACCGAAAGGCGGCAAAAAGAAAAGTGGAACACGCGTTTCAGCCCTCTATAAAATAGAAGGCGCTAAAGCGACGCGAACACGCCCAACCTGCGAAAGATGCGGCCCAGGCTACTTTATGGCTGACCACCATGACCGATTCACATGTGGACACTGTGGGTTTACGCGCTACAAACGAGCCTGAAAACGGACATTTTAAATCTCTCCTCCGCTGAATAATATTCTTTGATGGTTCAGATGATACGCGTAAACGTCTCCATAGGTAGTATCTCCGCAGACCGCTTTTGGGACATCCGTAAACCCGTCCCCAACATCCAAATCAGCACAAACATCAACGTTGTCAGCATCGAAAAGAAAACTGACGACTTGCTGGAAGTTCCCTTCGTTTTAACAATCACCTATAACCCGTCGGTTGCCCAAATGAACCTGAAGGGTCACGCCTACGTGCAGGGCGACAAAGGTGAAATAGAAAAGATCCTAAAAGAATACGAGCAGAAAAAACCGCCTGCACAGATTATTTTGCAGTCCATATCTAACGTGGTTTTCATAGAATCTGTGTTGATCTCAAGAATCCTGAATATCCCGCCGCCTATACCGCTGCCAATGATCCCCGAAGCTAAATCGACAAGTTTAAAGCCGATGGAAAGAGACTACAGCGATTAAACTTCATTATTCTGAGTTGGCTACGTCCATTTTTTTAAGAATCTCCTCGGTCTCCGTTTTCTTTTGAGGTGTAACTTTCACTACAACTATGCCCTTGGCTGGTTGACCATAAACCACAAAAGTGTTTTCGGGCGCATAAAGAACCGCGGCAAGCGTCAGTAGGTCCTCTTCGCCGTCCACAACTAGGTGGACTTGGCGGTCACTGTTTAACGCTGCACGAACAGCCAAAGCAGCCTCCTCGGTTATGGTTCCCTGCGGATTTTTCACTTCAACAATCTCTTTCCCTGCAAATTTTGCTGGTTTAACTTTTTTCCTCATGGTTTTGCTGTCGGTTATGGTTAACTGTGGAATAATCTGGTGGCGGTGAAGATTTTCAGAAACCACGTCCCCAACAGACACAATTTTAATCGGTTTTTCTTTTTCCAGCATGCACGCAAAAGCTTGCATGACTTGGGAAGGCGAACCCTCAATTAACGTGCCAAATGGCTCTTTAAGTTTCTCCCGCAACTCCGCTGTGACAGCGTAGAGGACAACCGTTTTATGCACCCTGTAGCTGACTTACGCAGAATTCTCTAATAACTATATCAGTAAAGCCGACGTGTTTTGGGTTACCTTACTTTTAGTGCGTAGCGCCCTTTTTCTTTAATTTTCATCGCCTTCGCTACAGCGGAGTTCTCAGCGTCAAACACAACCACTAACCCGCCGAAGTCTTCGCTGAGGTTTGTTGACTTACATTTTGGGCACACGTTTTCTTTTGTTATAAAATGGCAATTACTACAGGCTTTTTCACTCATGCCTTTCACGCTTTCCCTGAACTTGCTTTCTCTTCGACCTTACCTTTTGATTCTGCTGCAGGCTTAAGGTCTTCTTTAATCCACTCTAGTTTGCCCAAGAAGGGCTGTCTTGCGGTTACACCGATTTTGCCTGAGCTGCCTGCTCTCCCCATCGAAACCGCGGTTATTCTCACTCGCACGTGGTCTCCTGTTGTGAGTTTCCGCTTTGTTTCTTTTCCGAGGAGAACCCCTTGCTTTTCATCATACGAAATGAAGTCGTCCATTAACTGAGAAACATGAAGCAAAGCGTCTAGAGGCCCTATACGCACAAAAGCGCCGAAATCCGCGATTTCCGCCACGTCGCCCTCTATAACCTCTTGAATCATCGGCTGGAACGTTAAAAGCTGGAAGGATACTTTGTGGTAAGTGGCTCCGTCTCCAGGGATAATTTTCCCAACGGGGCTGACTTCTACCTTGGTTACCGCTATGACGTAGCCTATTTCTTCATCGACAACCCCTTCATATTTAGATTTGACCTGCTGTCGACCTACTGCCTCCAGTGGGTTGCCGAAGGTTTCAGGAGGAATACGTATAGTATCCTGCAGAGTAATGAGTTTAAACATCTACGATATCAACCCGTCAATTTCCAGACGTGATTTTTCT
>JBNVCD010000020.1:13494-14554 GCA_050410875.1 Bathyarchaeia archaeon
CTCATGTAAATCACTGGCACATTTATATCTCTTAGCCTCTTCCTGAGAAGTTTGTCATTGGTAAACACAGGTGCTTTCCACTCGCCGGCAACTTTCACAATAAGGTCGTCGGTGGCTTCTTGACTGGTTCTCTCCACTTCAACGTAGCTGCATTCGTCGGCAAATTTGAGGGCTAAAGAGGCGTTTTTCCGCATTTTTGGTGGGCCATCCGCCGCAAGCTTCTCCAGTTCACGTTTAACAGGCGAAATCAAAATTAGTTCAAAGTTTCTGTTCAGAAGCTGTTTTAATTCGTTGTATATGTCGATTTTGAATTGAAATGGGATGAATAACGCGTTTGAGTCTATAATCACCTTTAACGGCTGCTTTTTCTTTGCGGTCGACTTCACGCTGCTTTTCGCCTAACCCTTTATTGTCTTAGTTTACAATTAAACTTGTTTGCTTCGACTCACCTTTTTATGGTCTGTCAAAGTATTCTTTCAGAATTCCTTTTAAATGTCAAATCCTAAGCATAGTCCTGTTAGAGAATTTGGTGACTAAAGATGCTTAATGAGAAATCTTGTGGTGCTGTAGTTTATCACAGAACTAATTCTGAAGTCAAGTTCCTCTTGCTTCAATATGAAGCTGGGCATTGGGATTTCGTGAAGGGCAATGTTGAGGAGGGTGAAACTGAAAAGGACACGACAATCAGAGAGCTGCGGGAAGAAACAGGTATTGTGGACACACAATTTATTGATGGTTTTAAAGAAAAAATCTCCTATTTCTACAAGCGGCAAGGCTTGACCATTTACAAGGAAGTGGTGTTTTTTCTTTTAGAGTCAAAAGTCACCGACGTCAAAATCTCCTTTGAACACATCGGTTTCACTTGGCTTCCCTACGAGCAGGCGCTGGCGCGTCTTACCTTCAAAAATGCGCGGGATGTCCTTCAAAAGGCTCATGAATTCATGAAGTTGAAAGGTATAATACCGTAGCTAGAGTTTATTCCCAGTTTTCTCTACTATCAACCCATACCCGATGAGTCTCCATCGAGCTGCAATTTTCCTGCTTATTGCCACTCTGGACG
>JBNVCD010000210.1:0-1557 GCA_050410875.1 Bathyarchaeia archaeon
ACACGGCTTCTGCGATATCTTTGTCTTTTTCCAAGCCCAGCGCGCGCATGATAACAACAAAAGGAATCTCAGTAGGCACACCAGGCATAGAAACGTAGATGGCTTCGTCAGCCTTGAGTTTAAGCTCGATTCTGGCTCTGAACCCTACGGTTGTCGAAAAAATTTTTGCTTGATAAACAGGCGAGGTGCCCTTTTCATCGACGTCGATTATAACGCGGTTAGGCGCCAAGTCTTCCATGGCAACGATGACTCGTTCAGAACCGTTAACGATGAAGTAGCCACCTGGGTCATCAGGGTCTTCTCCTGCAGCGATAAGTTCTTCACGTGAAAGTTGCGAGAGGAAGCAAAGTTTCGACTTAAGCATCACAGGTATATTACCTATATAGACAAGTTCTGTATCCTGCTCTCTGCCATCTATTACAGGAGTCATCTCTAAGGCTACAGGTGCAGAATACGCCAAGTTTCTTAGCCTAGCCTCCATCGGGTAAATTTCGTGTTTTGTGCCATCAACTTCGGTGACGTAGGGTCCCGTGATTCTTGATTGAGGGTCTATGACCCAAATTTGCCCAAGTTTAACCTTGTAAGGGTTATCTGGAATTTCTATAGGGATCTCGGCAACTTCGTCGACAACTTCCTGCAATCCATGGTCAATAAATTCGTTGTAGCTGTCTAGGTGCTGCCTTACTAGGCCTTTTTCGTTAAAGAAACTCTTTAACAACAGACGTGTATCTTCTTTTGAAAGTTCAATCAATTTTTAATTAGCCCCCGCAATTTTTATTTTGTAAACATTAGGATTCTTTTTTATGCGGGTATTTTTCAAACTTGCAAGTCCTCCGATGTTGGATATTCCAACGTCGAAAAAGGGGTTACCTACCTTTTTTAAGAGCACAAACACATGCTACACAGCATTCTAATAAACCTTTTTGTGCACCGCCTCAAGTTTTTTTCGGTAAACTATTAAGTGCTAAAAAAGGCTGAGTGCGTATACAAAGAAAAAACCACTGCGCGCCTTTTCATAAACAGCATCAAAAATAAGGTTTTCCTAACGTAGAAAAACAGGGCAACACACTTGAAGTTTTTGAGTAACTAAGGGAGGAGAGTAACGGAATAATGTGAGCATTGCTTCGCCGAGAGTCACGTGTACAATGTAATTGTTAACTAACAAACAAAATTTGGCATTCTAAATTCAAAAAAGCAATAACCTCATACACAGAACAACCAGACCGTGGGATGCGGAAAAGGGCCAGTTGTTTTGACATTCTGCAGCATGATTTGTGGATTTTGAATTCAGAGTTAACTTTCATAAGAAATATGGTTTTGTACAGACAACAACAAACCTGAGAAGTGCAGTGATGACTATAGAACGTGCCTCGTACAAGAAAAACGCTTTAGCTGTGTTAGCGCTGGCTTCAGTGTTGATGCTGGTTTTCTCTCCTTTTTCCAGCGTCAACGCGGAGTCAACCCTGCTGGGGAATTCGGAGTATGAACAGTTTGTTCATACCCATTTGAACTCGCCGCAGGGCAACTTTACAGTTGTTGATAAACCCGTGTTTCCGG
>JBNVCD010000210.1:1567-2379 GCA_050410875.1 Bathyarchaeia archaeon
TCAGTTTAATGAATCCCAGATAACTATAGGCAGCAACTGGAGCGTTGTGGTGCCTTTGGTGGCGAATCATAGTTATCATGTTTACTGTTATGGGGAATGGGTGCATAATGGCTCAACACCAAAAACAGATTATGACATTTACGTGTACAATCCGGAGGGAATTCAGGAAAGCGAGCACACGGCGGCAGCGGGGATTCCAGAACATTTAGGAAGCAGAGTAAACGACACCTTTTTTGTTCCCAAAATGTCAGGTAACTACACATTTGTCATAGAAAACGACAGAAGACAGAGTAATGGTACACAGGCAGGCACGTTTATGGTTATTGAAAACTTGGAGACTGACAGGTGGTATTCATGCTACATAGAAGGCAAAAATGCAAGTCAAGCGTCATCGCTCTACACTAGTTGGGCTTACGAGTTTGTTACAGACAAACCGAACATAGAAATCTGGATAAAAGTTCCAGATACACTTGACATGTATGAAGCTAGGCTTTATGTTATGAGTGATGTCCATTCTCTTGTAATTAATGGCGCGCCGCTACCTTGGGAACCTGGACTCTACGGCAACTTCACAAACGACGTGGGCGGCTACAGTTTAGATAGCGAAAAGTATAGAGGTGTAGCCTATGCCAGCTGCGAGTTTCGAGGGCAAGACATGTTTTTAAACTTCTCCACCACTAACACAGTTAAAACTTTGTATCATCTGGTTCTAATCGGCGAATCAGGCGCAGGCAAGGCAGAATTTCTAATTAAAACCCAATTTGGAAATGCTGGCTTGACTCCTGTGGAACCTTTGGGCAGAGTTTACCCTA
>JBNVCD010000211.1:0-941 GCA_050410875.1 Bathyarchaeia archaeon
CGCCTGATTAATAGAAGCTTCAGTTCTTGCAATTGTTTCACTTAGGTTGCTGGTTAAATTTTGGGTAGCAGCTTGATTAGCAGTTATGCCCGCAGGAATCGAGATTAGAATTGCCATGGAGAAACCTAAAGCTAAAATGACCAGTAGCGCCCGGATTTTCCGTCTTGAAATGTTTCTGTACGCTCTGTTTAAAACGCCCATGACTACGCACCTCTGACGTTTAGAAGGAGAGTTAAGACGCTTTTAGAAAGTTCTAATCGTTTTAAGGTTTGACGACGCGGTTTGTCCATTTTTCATCGGCCCGTTTTCTGTTTGTTTTTGGTTCTCGCCCTGTTCAGAGCAGATAAAATAAAGGATGAGGGTCTTTGTCCGCTCTGAACCTGGCGAGTTTTCGAGAGAGACGTTGCTTCTTACGCTCTTCTCTCTGAGAAGGAGAGTTATTATAAAATGATTTTTCAGAATTATACCCAAATCTTTCCCTAATCAAAAAGTAGAGCCCACTTAGTTGTACATTATAATTTGGGAACAAGCTTATTACGGTAGTTAGAATAGGTGAAGCAAAGAATCTCCTGCGGAGCAGAATGTATGTCGGCTAGCGCTCGCCCCCTCAGGTATGTGCTTGGATGGTTGATTGCAGGTACAAGAGGCGGTTTAACCCGTGCGCAGATAATTAAAGCGATACATGAGGCTCCGCAGAACGCAAACCAGCTGGCTAATGGGCTTAAGCTTGACTATAAAACTGTTCGCTACCACTTGGAAGTTTTGGAGAAAAACCGGATTGTCACTTCAGTTGGCGACAATTATGGTGCAACGTATTTCCTGTCTCAGGCCGTGGAAGAAAACTATGGTGTGTTTGAGGAGATTCTGAAGAAAATCTGGAAAAAGTAGAAAAGGAAGGGGAACAGAGGGAAAACCGTATGAATAGGAATTTAAAGATTTGG
>JBNVCD010000211.1:971-2345 GCA_050410875.1 Bathyarchaeia archaeon
ATTCACCGTTATAATAGCTGTTTTAGCGATAGCTGTGCTTGCAGCGTTTTGGGCAATGTACACAATCAACCAGCCGCGGACAAGCGGTGCGCCACATTTTCCATTTAGACCTATTCCGAGTCAAAGAATCAACCCTGCGGATATAGAGCTCTACTATATAGCGCGCACAGTTTTTTCCACCATCAACATAGCACTTTTAATTGCCCTCATAACCACCTACGGTAGCATATACCTCAAAACACGTTCCCACTTCACCATTGGCTTACTGATCTTTGCAACGTTTTTCCTCATCAAGGACGTAACGTGGAGTCCCTTTTTGATCGGAGTTTTTGGCTTTGGCATCTTCGGTTTGGGACCTTTTGCGTTTCTGCCTGACCTGTTTGAGTTTGCAGCTCTATCGGTGCTTTTGTATTTGACTGTCAAGTACTAAAGCGAGCGCGAAGAGTTAATAAAACAGGTTCACCCAGAAATGGGCAGAGGGTTTCCTTCAAACGCCCCCAACATACCTTTTGAAAAGGGAGAGTTTTCATGGCAACCGAAAACCGCAAAGAGAAAAAACCTAACAGACTCATAAACGAAAAAAGCCCCTACCTGCTTCAACACGCCTACAACCCAGTTGACTGGTTCCCGTGGAGTGAAGAAGCATTTGAAAAAGCAAAAACAGAAAACAAGCCCGTTTTCCTCAGCATAGGCTACTCCACCTGCCATTGGTGTCACGTTATGGAAAAAGAGTGTTTCAACGATGAAGAGGTGGCGGCGCTTTTGAATAAAGCGTTTGTGTGCATAAAAGTGGATCGTGAAGAGCGCCCTGATTTAGATGCAACATACATGGCGGTTTGTCAGGCGCTGGGGCGGAACTGTGGGTGGCCACTACACATTCTGATGACGCCACGTAAGAACCCGTTTTTTGCAGCCACTTACATACCTAAAACCGGTAGGGGTGGGATGCTGGGGCTTATGGAGTTGGTTCCACAGGTAATGGAAATTTGGGAAACAAGAAAAACACAGTTAGAGATTGTCGGGGCAGATATCAGAAGCCGCGTGGAAGCTTTAGAAAAAAGAATAGAAACTGAAGAAGGTTTAGGAAGCGAAGTTTTAGATGCGGCTTACGAGAAGCTGGTTGCAGATTTTGACGCGGAAAATGGAGGTTTCGGCACAGCCCCAAAGTTTCCTCGTCCTCACACGCTGCTGTTCTTGCTGCGCTATTGGAAGAGAACAGGCAAAAAAGAAGCACGTGCCATGGTAGAGAAAACACTGCGCGCCATGCGCTTAGGAGGAATTTTTGACCAGTTAGGGTTTGGTTTTCACCGATACAGCACTGATTCGCAGTGGCTGGTGCCACATTTTGAGAAGATGCTTTATGACCAAGCGTTG
>JBNVCD010000212.1:0-2033 GCA_050410875.1 Bathyarchaeia archaeon
ATAATGCACGAGTCCCAAAAACTAAATTCTCCACGCTTATGCATTCGTCTACGCCATGTTCCCTTCGAGTTACTCTTACGCCACCGCGGGTTTCACTTTTCATAGGGTGAAAACCATAACATACACTGCCTAAACGCCTGAAAAATCTGGAGTCAGTACCGCCTGTCATGAGTAACGGCGCTACACCACAACTAGGCTCTAAATCTTTCAAAACACCCGAGATCGCTTGGTAGAGGGGAGTTTCAATAGGCGATTCAGATGGCTCCTGAGCTTGTATGGTTTCAATTGACAGTTTGTCTAGTCCTACTTCGGTCAGCATTTTTTTAATTAAGTTTTGAGTTTGGGCTATGCTTTGCCCAGGTAATATGCGGCAGTCAAAAACGGCTTCACACTCAGAAGGCACAACATTCTCTTTTACGCCACCGTTAATAATTGTCGGTGTGATGGTCATGCGGATCCGCGGACGGATCTCATCGGCTAGCGCAGGCATAGTCTTCGATAGCTCAGACAGAACCGTATCGCTTGATTGCGGATTGGTCAGCAAGCAACGTATGGGCTCCTGTAATTTTTCGTCTTTTGACAGCTCCGCCAGCATTTGTTTCACAACCGGGATATATGACACTGGACCTTGGTAATTGCCAAGCTTCTCGATAACACGGTGCATACGCATTATGGCATTGTCTGCAGCATCAGGCATTGAACCGTGACCTGGAGTGCCTTTAGCTTTGACTTTGAACCAAAGCAAACCTTTTTCTGCCGTCTGTACAGTGTAGACGTTTCTGTTATGGACAGGAATTGTCCAGCCGCCTCCCTCGTTCAAAACGTAGGGCGCAAAAATCTTCTGAGGGTACTTTTGCAAAAGGTATGCAGCCCCTTTTAGGCCGCCCATTTCTTCGTCAGCTGTGGCGGCTAAAATAACGTCGCCTTTAAGGCGGATGTCGTTTCTCTTGAGAAGTTTGAGCACCATGATTTCGATGGCTGTCATACCTTTCATATCTAATGCTCCTCTTCCCCAGACAAAGCCATCCTTCACAACGCCGCCAAATGGGTCTACGCTCCACTCCTCAGCTTTAGCGGCTACTACATCTAAATGTGACAACAAAAGCAAACTTGGTTTTTCCCCTGAACCTTTAAATCTAGTGATGACGCTGCCCCGTTGGGGGGCGGATTCGAAAATTTCACATTGAAAGCCCTCTTTATTCAGAACATCCGCTACGTATGTGGCCGCCTTGGTTTCGTTTCCAGGGGGATTTGTAGTGTCAATTCTTATGAGTTCGCTGAGAATTTGGGTAACTTCAGACTCAACTTCTCGCCACGTCGGCAGGGTCATTTCTTAATCACTTGGAGTGTTACAACACCACATTGAACTCTTAAGAGTTTCCTGCTCCGCGGTGCAGTATTGGCAGAATAGCGGTTGGTTAGGGACTAAATTTGGTTTAGGCTACATTGAAGTTTATATAGGGAAGTTGAAATTGCAATAAACGTTTCAGGGCGTATGAAATATGAAAGAGTTAAAACCAATAGATTATCAGCTTCTCTTTGAATTGATGAAAGATTCTCACAGGAGCGATAGACAGCTAGCTAAAGCGTTAGGCATTTCTCAACCTACTGTGACCCGAAGGCGAGCAATGCTTGAAAACAACATAATCGACGGCTACACAGTAATACCCAAATTTGGAAAAATGGGTTTTGAAATTGCAGCGTTCACGTTCCTCAAAACCAAGCTTAACCACGTTAAAAACGAAGAGAAAGAGAAAATCCTCAAGGAACTACAAGACTGGTATACTAAACAGCCCAACGTTGTGCTGGTTGCTGAAGGCGAAGGGCTAGGTTGGGACGCCGTCTGCATTTCGCTTCACGAGAACTACACAGAGTTTTCCAAATTTAAGCGAGCTCAGGAATCTGAACTTTCAGGCATAATTGTGGAAACCCAAAGTTTCCAAATCGACCTTAAATCAGATTCAGCTATAAAACCGTTTAACCTGAAATACGTATCCAAACTATAACAGTAAACGGTTAAATTCCACTTTATG
>JBNVCD010000212.1:2043-2292 GCA_050410875.1 Bathyarchaeia archaeon
TTTAACTGGTTTCTAATAATAGAATATTTATTATCTAAAATAGTCATTGAGAAGAATACATAGGATTCATTGAGGCACAAAGATGGCTAATGCTCAATCGCAGATTCCACATACGCTACCTAATTTGAAGCCAGAAAAAATTGTGGGGTTAATATCAGATACTCATGTACCTACGAGGGCGCGGTGTCTCCCACAAAAGGTTTTTCAACTCTTTGAAACGGTAGATTACATCATCCACGCAGGCGATTT
>JBNVCD010000213.1:0-2273 GCA_050410875.1 Bathyarchaeia archaeon
GGTTTAGCATCGGCTTTACAGAATATGGAAGAAATTGACTTTCAGGGGCGCACTTTGCTTGGTCTATTGAAGAAACCTCCAGCGTATGCCACTTTAGTTTATCTTGCTTACCTGTATATGTGCACAAACGCTTAAAACATTGAAAAACCACACATAGCGACTGGAAGGCAAAAGAGAATGGGTGACTTTGAATACAAGCAGGTTCTTGTGTTTCGCGCTGACCTTAAAATGAGCAAAGGTAAAATTGCGGCGCAAGCTGGTCATGCTGCCGTTTCCGCAGCCCAAGTTGCTTATAAACTCCATAAAAAGTGGTGGGAAGCGTGGTTTAATGAAGGTCAACGCAAAATTGCCCTCAAAGTTCCTAGCGTGAAGGAGCTTGGTGAACTGGAAGCTGCGGCAGATGAAATGGGTTTACCTCACTCTTTGATAGTTGATAGAGGGTTAACTGAGATTCCCGAAGGCACTGTCACCTGCCTAGGTATCGGGCCAGCACCTGAAGCTAAAATTGATAAGTTGACAGGCAAATTGCCTCTGCTTTAGAGAGGGAAGGCTTTCAAGGTTTGTTTGTTCCAAAAATTGATCAGAAAATAGGCATAGAGGTTTATGTAACCAAAACTTCAGGCGTCGGCGGTGCCATTCGGCGCAGTGTGGATGATTTTGTGGTTGAAGAAGTTTTGGTGGATAACTCTAAAGCTACAACAGCTTCAACTCAAAGTAAACCTCCACTTGGCGCCACAGAAGTTAAGCAGCGATTTTTGCTGTGTGTGTTGGTTAAGCGAAACTGGGACACTTTAATTGCGGTCAAAAATGTAGCAAAAGAATTAGGCATAGAGCAACCGCGAATACAAATTGCAGGAATAAAAGATGCCAAAGCCGTTACTATGCAGTATGTAACGCTAGAGGATGTTTCAGCTGAAGAAGTCTCAAAAGTTCAGTTTAAAGACTTAAAGCTGCTGCCTGTGGGGTATTTCCATGAACCTTTGTCGGCTTATTTTTTGTTAGGTAACAGTTTCACTATACACGTTAGAAACATTAGTCAATCTGAGACTACCGCGGAAAGCCGTATTAAGGCAACTATATCCGAAATAGATAAGGCGGGTGGTATTCCTAACTTTTATGGGCATCAACGCTTCGGCACAACTAGGGCTATAACGCATCTTGTAGGTAAAGCGCTGCTTCAAGGTAACCTCCAGAAGGCAGCTATGATTTTTCTAGCAAATCCCAGCTCCGACGAGCATCCTCTATCTAGGCAAGCTCGTGCTGAGCTGCAAAGCAACCAAAATTTCAAACAAGCTCTACAGAGCTTTCCTGCGCAACTTCGTTATGAACGTATCATGCTTTCACATTTAGCTGAGCATCCAGATGATTTTTTAGGTGCTTTTAGACGATTACCCCTCAAACTGCGCATGCTTTTTGTGCAAGCTTACCAGTCTTTTTTGTTTAACCGTTTTTTAAGTGCCCGAATAAAAAATGAGCTTTCACTCAGCGCGGCAGAAGCTGGTGATTACGTGGTTAATGTTGAAAGGTCGGGGCTGCCAATGGTTAGAGCTGGCAGAATTGTTGATGTTTCATCTTTAAAGTCTGTTAACGAGTCAATCAAGGCCGGTAAAGCGCGGTTGGCTTTGCCCTTAGTTGGAGTTAAACAGAAACTTTCTCATGGAAAAAACGGCGAGTTACAAAAGCAGATCTTAGAGGAAGAAGGCGTTGAACTGAAGAGCTTTAGGGTCGATGCTTTACCTGAAGTAAACGCAAAAGGCGAATTACGCGCCATTGTTTCTCCAGTAAAATTCTTCAGAGGACAAGTTTCCAACGATGCGACTGCTGTGAAGAAGCGGCAAGCAAGTTTAGAGTTTATGCTACTACGTGGTTCATATGCAACTGTATTTCTGAGAGAAATAATGAAGACGCGTAATCCCATAAAGGCAGGTTTCTAGTTACCCTTTCAGATTTTGTCAGTTCGATGTAAGTCGCGAAGTCTATTTACGCCGTCGATTTCCATAATGAAATCCGCCACACTTTTTGGCACAAGCGTCCGCCAGTTTTCATCTGCAACTATCCTCTCACGGACTATTGTTGACGAGTAAATCTGCCTCTCAAACAACGGAATGTTTTTCACTTTGTAGCCTGCTTCCATGAAAAGTCTCCTAGTCAAAGGTTCATTTGAATAAACAATTTGGAATTTTGGAGTGTACCCTTCAACAGCTGAAACCCACATCATGTGCAGGTGCACATCCGGGACAGGAACTACCCATATTCTTGCAAAATCCACATTA
>JBNVCD010000214.1:0-2254 GCA_050410875.1 Bathyarchaeia archaeon
GCGTTGAAACCTATTGTGGAAGCAAATAAACCAACCAGCAACCCAATTAAGAAACCTATCTCGGTGAGTCCTTCATAGAGGGCATAGGAACGCTCCCACTCCTCACGCGGATAATGCTCAGCAACAAGAACGTTTTTTGGAGCCTCATGAGCCACATGCAACATGCACATGAAAACGTAAAGAACAGTAAACATAACCACGTTAGTTGCGAATGTAAAAAGAAAAAGCAACACCGTTATGGAGAGGAAAGACAGCAAAATGTAGAGTTTGTAGCGTCTTGTGCGGTCGCAAATGTAACCCCAAAAAAAGGAAGCAGGTATTGTCAAAAATAAAGCCAGCGACGTCATGACGCCGATGTCAACTAGAGTACCGCCTATAGTGGGCCCAACTACGTACAGCGGGATAAAAACTGAAAGCAACCCGAAGGCTATTTCGTGAAAGAAGAACCCAAGGCGCCACATAGCCAAAAGCACACGTCAAAGGCTAATTAAAACGTTACCCGTCAAAGTTGAGTTTTTCTGAAAAGAAACAGGGAGGGTTTTCATAAATCCTTAATAGAGAGAGAGTCAACTTCATACTGCGCTGGAGAATGCATTAAATGGCCAAGTTCAAAGTGATAGTTTCGGATCCTGCAACAGGAACCTCCAAGGTTGTCGAACTTGAAGGGGCACGGGCAGTTCCATTCATAGGAAGAAAAATCGGCGAAACACTAGACGGCGCAGTTGTAGATTTGCCAGCTCAAAAAATCCAAATCACAGGCGGCTCAGACAAAGACGGTGTACCAATGAGGCCCAACGTACACGGCGGAGTCCGAAGAGACATTGTTCTAAGCGGCGGCGTAGGCTTTAAACCGACAAAGCCTGGACAGCGAAAAAGAAAAACAGTCCGCGGCAACGTAATCACCGACGAAATCGTGCAGATCAACGCAAAAATTGTTGGTCAACCCAAACAGTCAAAAGCCGACAAGGAACAAAAAGCCAAACCAGAAACCCCGGTTCCCACCTCAGCTTGAAACGTCAAAACTTATTAACTCCAACCATCAATTCCTTCCATAATTCAACTTAATACTTGTGGAAAAACATGAGCAGCGAAACTAAAGCCCTACCTAAGCAGCCAGAAGTCAACATAGGCACCATAGGTCACGTAGACCACGGCAAAACAACACTTGTGCAGTCGTTAACCGGCGTTTGGGCATCCCGCCACAGCGAAGAACTCAAACGGGGCATCACAATCAAACTGGGCTACGCGGACTTACCCATATACAAATGCCCAAAATGCGAAACCCCCAACTACTCCACTAAACCCATCTGCCCAAAATGCGCTTCAAAAACAGATTTTGTAAGAGCCATAAGCTTTGTAGACGCGCCGGGACACGAAGCGTTGATGGCGACTATGCTGTCGGGCGCAGCTATAATGGATGGGGCGATCCTAGTAATCGCTGCTGATGAGCCGTGCCCTCAACCGCAAACACGAGAACACCTCGCAGCGGCTGAAGTAAGCGGCATAAAAAACATAATTATCGTGCAGAACAAAATCGACGTTGTCGACGAAAAAAGAGCCCTTCAAAGCTACCAAGAAATCAAAAATTTTGTGAAGGGAACCGTAGCAGAAAATGCGCCTATAATTCCAGTTTCTGCACAACGCCAGATAAACATCGACGTGCTGCTTAATGCCATCGAGGAGATTATACCTACCCCAAAAAGAGACGAAACTAAACCGCCGTTTATGTTCATCGTTCGCTCTTTTGACGTAAACAAACCCGGCACGCCTATAGAGGAAATGCAGGGTGGAATCGTCGGCGGAACCATTATTCAAGGCAAATTCAAAGTTGGCGACGAAATAGAAATCCGGCCAGGCGTCATGGTGGAGAGGGAAGGCAAAACCACCTATAACCCCCTCATAAGCGAAATTGTAAGTTTGCAAGCAGGAGAACAAAACGTGAAAGAGGCAACCTGCGGCGGGCTTGTTGGAGTTGGAACCAGCTTAGATCCCTCTTACGCTAAGGCAGACGGGTTAACAGGTAACATAGCGGGAAAGACAGGGATGCTGCCGCCCACGTTGACTGAGTTAATTTTGGAGACACATGTGCTGGAGCGTGCAGTAGGCACCAAAGAACTGGTAAAAGTTGAAAGGATCAACATAGACGAAATGTTACTGCTTCATGTGGGAGCAGCTGTCAACACGGGAAAAGTCACTGCTGTGAAGGGTAATCTGATAAGAGTTAAGCTGAGTAGACCTGTATGTGTTTTGCCCG
>JBNVCD010000215.1:0-2243 GCA_050410875.1 Bathyarchaeia archaeon
TTCCAACTTTCAATAATGGCTTAACTGTAAGTTACGTCATTATTGAAAGTTGGAATTCCAACAAGAAGATCGGCGTTCTTAATTTTCTGTAGCCAACTGTAGGCTTCTGATGAAAGAGCGGAATAACCTTTTTGCATTCAGCTTTATCCCGAAACAGCAAGTGCTTTTTCTACAATAAGAGTTAACTCTTATAAAGGTATGTTACGGTGGGACGTTGAATCAAAAACTGTTTTTAAGTTAATTCTTGTTGTGCAGTAGCTACGAAAGGGCAGCGTTTAGAAAAAGGACACACCTTATTGCCCTACCTTTCAGATTCTGCTTAACTGCTTTACCAAAATCCGCTAGCTGAGGATCACACCCACAGAAGATTTGCAAACTTTTTTCAAATAACAAATGGTTGTCCTCTCATATTTTTTAAGCAATAAAGCAGACAGTTCGCGCGCCTCAAATTGGCTTCTGTGCTTTCATAGAGGCGCCCGCATATTTGTATCTGACCTCTTTAGTGGCGACGTTAAGTTTGATTTGACGGCTCACTATGAACTGTTCGGCCATGTGGTTGTTTTGTTTGTGATGTTTAAAGCATCCTGTCGCCCTCTTTTTCATTACACCTTTAAGTTATAAGTTGTAGCCCAAAGTCAAGTTTGTAATTCAAAAATAGCCTCTAGGTGCTGCTTAACAGGTAAACGCTTGACACCAACACTAAACATGTAGGATGAAGGTGATCCCAATAAATTTCAGTGTTAAGTAACAGCTTGACGGTAAAAAAGTGTGGTGATTTAACCTTTTAATTTTTATAGCAAAAGCACAATACCGTAAGTTATGCAAACTGCACTTACGTTTGATACTTTTATCAGCTTAGTAGTCGCTGTCATTCTAGGCGGCATTGTTGGAGTGGAACGTGAACTTGCACACAGACCCGCGGGGCTTAGAACTCACATGATGGTCTCTCTTGGCTCTTGCCTTTTCACCATAGTCTCCATCGGCTTCAGTACCGACCCCGCCCGTATAGCCGCAGGCATCGTTGCAGGCATAGGCTTCATTGGCGCAGGAACAATCTGGGCAGAAAAAGACAAAGTCCGAGGAATAACAACCGCCGCCAGCCTATGGGCAACTGCAGCTATAGGTTTAACAGCGGGCATAGGTGATTATCCTTTAGCTACAGCAGTTACACTGTTGGTATGCATAATTCTCCTTTCAAAATACGTCTTTAGAAAATTAGGTATCGAACAGTAATGCTTGCCCTAACAGTATTTTTCAGAAAGCTCCACGCCACCACAACATCAACTGCGCTCACACTAATGTTCCCCAAATTTATTTGGCATGACGATAATACAACACTGCCTTGCTGTGGACAGGCGCATCCACCTTTAACTGAAAAAAGCTGAAGCGTCTTTCTGGACATTAAATGAGACAAAAGACAAATTTATGCTAACTCAAACTTCGCTTTTCAACAACATAAAATTAAAATAACTTACGAATTAACAATACCCAAACCCAAAACCCGTCAACTTCATCCAGAAGCTTTAAGTTCAATAATCACGTTGGAAAACTAAGCCCTCAAACTGAAACTCAGAAACTGGGGTCGTCGTCTAGCCTGGACTAGGATACATGCCTGGGGCGCATGCGATCTTGGGTTCAAATCCCAGCGACCCCACCACAATAATACAGGCCCCTATTTATATAGGGTCTACTTGCGTTTTCTGAAGAGTTTGACATCGCCGAAGTCGCAGACGTATTCAAAGCCGCTTTCGATTAGCTTCTGGGCTTCTTCAACCGTCTTTGCTGTTGCTGAGTGGTATTCGTCGGCTTCAAAGCTTATCAGTTGAGTGTAAAGTAGTGTGTTTTGGATGCTTTTGTGTCCGAGGATTTTCATGACGTGGAGGATGTCTTTGGTTTTGGCGTATTCGGTTGTGGCTTTCCAGTGTCTGAGGGTGTGGAAGTGGATTTTGTTTATGCGGTCATTTTTGAGTTTTAGAGCTAATTTCTTTCTTTGCGAGCGAAAGGTTCTTGCGAAATGTCTTGGGCTGCAATCAAAAGGTTTCTCTTTGTCTTTCGGCAGACTGTTCAGCATGGATATAAGTTGCGGAGAGATTTTAAGTTGCCGAGGTTCACTTCCCTTTTCCGGTGTTACGTTAACTGTCCTGTTTTCAAAGTTGAAGTCGGTCCATTTGAGTATGAAGGCTTCTCCGCATCGCATACCTGTTTCCTTTAGCAACTGAAGGAAGGTGGCGGTTTTTCGGTTG
>JBNVCD010000216.1:0-2204 GCA_050410875.1 Bathyarchaeia archaeon
GGTTGCCCTTTTGGCTCGTGGGTTTTTTTGGCGGGTAGCGTGACTTCTAATACGCCGTTTTTGTATGTGGATTTGGCTTTTTGCACGTCCACTTTTGTGGGTAAAGTGATTTCTTTGAAGTAGCTGCGTTCTCCTGCGTCCACAGCGATTGTTAGGGTGTCTTCTGTGCTGTTGAGTTTGATGTCTTTTTTGTCTACGCCGGGTAGCTCTGCGACGATTTTGACTTCGCCATCCATGAGCACGACGTCAACTAGTGGTTCGCGTTCTTTTTTGACGTCTACTGTTGCTCTGCTGCCTAGTTTTGGCTGCGGTTTTATGTTGCCGAATTCTCTGATTTCAGGTTTTCCTTGTGGACCAATTTTTATGGTGTAGCCGTAGACGAATGGCCCCCACTCTTCCACTTTTGAGCCGTCGGGTAAAATTTTTGTTCGCACCAGATCTTTTGGCGCTTTCTTGGAGAGTTCTTCAAAGTCACGTTGCATGTACTCGTGTATTTCTCGGAACTGCTCTTCTAACTCGTCAAAGAGGCTTCGGGCTACAAAGGGGTAGCGTCTGCGCCTAAACCAGCTTGGCAGCCAGCTGTCATCTTCAATCCACCACACGCCGCATTCACCGCCTCAAAAGAAAAAAGAAGGGTTGGTTTAGTCGTAGCTGGGTTCAGGCGTCTTGGGCGTCTTTGGCTCTTTATCCATGCCTTTCGCTGCGATGAGGTCGTCGATTTTCAGAATCATGTTTGCAGCTTCAGTGGCGGACTTGATGACTTGCTGCTTTACGCGTACAGGCTCAACTATGTTTAGGTCTAGCATGTTCTTGACTTTACCGGAGAACACGTCAACGCCGCAGTAGGGCTGGTTCCGCTCATGCTCCGCCCGCAGCGAAACAATGATGTCTATGGGGTCTAAGCCTGAGTTCTCAGCCAGCATCATGGGGATTGCTTCTACAGCGTCAGCGTAGGCTTCGATGGCAAGCTGCTCGCGCCCACCTACTTTTACAGCGTAACTTCGGAGTTGACGCGCAATTTCCGCCTCGGGCGCCCCGCCGCCGGGAACGATTTTGCCGTCTTCAACTGCGTTTCTCACCACGCATAACGCGTCGTGGAGTGAACGCTCCGCCTCAGCAACCACGTGTTCAGAGCCACCTCGGATAACGATGGTTACCGCCTTGGGGTTCTTGCATTCCCGCACGTAGAGAAGCTTGTCGTCGCCAATTTTGACTTCCTCAACAAGCTTTGCTTCACCCAAAGCTTCAGCTGTAAGATCCTTTATGTTCGCGATGATTTTGCCGCCTGTGGCGCGGGCGAGCTTTTCCATGTCGCTGCTGCTTACGCTTTTGACGGCGAGTACGCCGGCTTTAGCTAAAAAGTGAAGCGCCATGTCATCAATGCCCTTCTCGCAGATGAGCACGTTGGCGCCGGCTTTGGTGACTTGGTCTGCCATCTCCTTGAGCATGCGTTCCTCTTCATCTAAGAAGAGCTTCATCTGGTCAGGTCTTTCAATGTTGATTTTAGCGTCGAACTCGGTTTTCTCAATTTCCAACTTGGCATTCAACAGGGCAATTTTAGCTTTTTCCACGCGCTTAGGCATCTGGCTACTGGCAACTTCCTTATCAAGAACCATACCTTTCACGAGTTCAGTGTCCTCTAAGCTTTTACCATGCTTCTTCACAATCTTTATGAGGTCTATGTCAGCTTTGACTTTTCCATTTGCATCCTCAGCAACCTGCTTGACGGCTTCGACGGCAAGTTTTGCAAAGTGCTCTTTGGCGCCAGTTATGCCCTTGCTACCCATCGACGTCAAAGCCACGTTGAGCAGCTGCTTTTCATCTTTTATGCTGACGGGAATCGCCATCTGATTTACTGTTTCCTGAGCTTTGTCGCCTGCTTTCTTGTAGCCGTCAATAATAACAGTCGGATGCACGTTCTGGTCTAGCAAGTTCTCAGCTTTCGAAAGCAACTCTCCAGATAAAATCACCGACGTTGTGGTGCCGTCGCCGACTTCGTTGTCTTGGGTTTTCGCGACTTCAACTAACATTTTGGCTGCAGGATGCTGCACATCGAGCTCTTTGAGTATAGTTGCACCATCGTTGGTTATGGTTACGTCGCCGAGGCTACTTACAAGCATCTTATCCATGCCTCGTGGACCCAAAGTGGTTTTCACGGTTTCAGCCACAATTTTGGCTGCCATGATGTTGTTTTTTTGAGCTTC
>JBNVCD010000217.1:0-2178 GCA_050410875.1 Bathyarchaeia archaeon
GTTGGGTGTGTTGTACCATGGGTAGGGTAGTGCGTGGGTTGTGGGTACTTTGCCTTGGATGAGGATTTGGAGGCGTGCGTGGATGTGGGCGAAGTTGGGGAAGCCGACGATGACTTTTTTGCCTGTGCGTAGGGCTTCTTTGAGGGCGAGGTTGGGGTTTTTGACTTGTTGGAGTGTTTGGTTTAGTATGACGTAGTCGAAGGTTTTGTCTGTGTATTCGCTGAGGCCTGTGTCGATGTCTTGTTGGATGACGTTTAAGCCTGCGGCTATGCATTGGTGGATTGCTTTGTCTTGGAGTTCGATGCCTTGGGCGTGGACTTGTTTTTCTTTGATTAGGAGTGTGAGGAGTTTGCCGTCTCCGCAGCCTAGGTCTAGGACGGTGGCGTTTTTTTCGATCCAGTTTAGGATGATTTCGTGTTCCAGTGGGTTTTGTTGGTTCATTTGTTTTGGTTTCCTTTGATGTTTTCTTTTGCTGTTTTTAGGAAGTGTCGTATGAGGTGGTTTTCCTGTTGGGTTTCTAGTAGGAAGGCGTCGTGTCCGTAGGTGCTGTTGATTTCGCAGTAGGATGCTTCTACGCCTGCGAGTTTGCATGCTTTTACGATTTCTTGTGATTGGTAGGTGGGGTAGAGCCAGTCGGATTTGAAGGCGAGGACGAGGACTTTTGCTTTTAGGTTTTTGAAGACTTCGCTGAGGCTGTGGCCGTTTAGGAGGTTGAAGTAGTCTATGGCTTTGGTTAGGTATAGGTAGCTGTTTGCGTCGAAGCGTTTGACGAAGTTGTCGCCGCGGTGTCTGAGGTAGCCTTCTACTTCGAAGTCGGGGCTAAATTTGGCGTCTTCTTTGTTTGGCCGGGTTTTTCTGCCGAATTTCTCCGCCATTGATGTGTCGCTCATGTAGGTGATGTGGCCGATCATTCTTGCCACTGCTAAACCTTTAGCTGGCGTTTTTTTGCCGTAGTAGTTGCCGTTTTGCCAGTCTGGGTCTGCCATGACTGCTTGGCGCCCTACTTCGTTGAAGGCGATTTGCTGCGGTGTGTGCTTTAAAGTTGTAGCTATGGGAATTGCCGCGTGTATTTTTTCTGGGTAAGAAGCCATCCACTGGAGAGCTTGCATGCCGCCCATTGAGCCGCCTATAACCGCCAGTAGCTTGTCGATGCCCAAGTGTTCAACGAGTCGGCGTTGAGCGTTCACCATGTCGCCTATGGTTACCAGCGGGAAGTCCAGCGCGTACGGCCTGCCTGTTTTTGGGTTAATGGAGCTTGGACCCGTGGAGCCTTTGCAGCCGCCGATGACGTTGCTGCAGACAACAAAGTACTGGGTGGTGTCTATGCCTTTACCTGGTCCGATAAGGTCGTTCCACCAGCCGGGGTTTTTGCTGTTTTTGTGCCATCCCGCGGCGTGGGCGTCGCCGCTTAGGGCGTGAAGAACCAGTACGGCGTTTGTCTTGTCCTTGTTGAGTTCGCCGTAGGTTTCGTATGCCAACGTGATGGGTCCAAGTTTTTCTCCCAGCTCCAGAGTTAACTCGTTTGGCGGATGCGCAAACGTGAAGTACTGGGTTTCCACGGTGCCTACGCTGTCATCTGCCACTTCTATGGATCCTCCGGAAAACTTTTGAGCTGAGAGCTTTGTTTCACCCCTGGGTTGCTTTGAGGGCTTGCTCTAAGTCGGCTTTGATGTCTTCGAAGTCTTCGATGCCCACGGATAAGCGAATGTAGTCAGGTGTGACGCCTGTTGCCGCCTGCTCTTGAGGTGTCAGCTGCTGGTGCGTTGTAGAAGCCGGGTGAATTACTAGGCTTTTTGAGTCGCCGATGTTTGCGAGGTGAGAGAACAGCTTAACTGAGTTGATGAATTTTTTGCCTGCTTCTAAGCCGCCTTTGATGCCAAAACCGACGATGCCCCCGTAGTTTCCTTTGAGGTACTTCTTTGCCAAGCGGTGGCTTGGGTGGTCAGGTAAACCCGGATAGTTAACCCATCTGACCAGCGGGTGCTGCTTGAGGAATTTGGCGACTTTCAAGGCGTTTTCGCTGTGTTTACGCTGCCTAAGTGGCAACGTCTCTAAGCCTTGCAGAAACAGCCAAGCGTTAAAGGGGCTCAAACATGGCCCCAAGTCTCTGAGCAGCTGCAGCCGCACCTTAAACGCGAACGCCACGTTGCCCAACCCCGGAAAGTTGCCGAAGGCCTC
>JBNVCD010000218.1:0-2168 GCA_050410875.1 Bathyarchaeia archaeon
ATTAGCTTCTTCTAGAGCCTTTCGAATCATAACCAGCCTTTCGCCAGCGGTGAAAGGGTTATGAATGTTATGGCTATATTGAGAACTGCCTATAACGATGACTATTTCTTCTACTTCCTCGAGGATTTTTTGTATGGCATCCAGATGGCCAAGGTGAAATGGCTGGAACCTTCCAACGTAAAGGCCACGGGTGGTCATAATTTGCTGCACCTGATAACTTTTGGTGGAGTATGGTTGCTTTTATTATTTGTGATCAAGAATCAAGTTCGATTAAACTTTGTTTTTCATTTTTAGATAAATTTTTTCTTACGTAGTAGTAAACTGTGCCTGCTGCCAAAAATATGGTGCCTGCTGCCCAAGCGGCGGTTTCGATTGTGCAAACAGCAACCATCAGAATTAGACATGTACACAACCCAAGTAAAGGCAATATTTTTGGGTATAGGCGATTTTTGTTTTTCAGTTTAAGCGTTGAGATGTTGGCAAAACAGTAAGTAAATAGGAGTGCAAATGTGCTGACTGTAACAACCTCTCTGAGGTCTACTAAAAGAGCCAACAACGCCATAATTACCCCCACAATCCATATTGAAACGTAAGGTGTTCCGAACCGTGGGTGTATCTTGCTCATCAAAATTGGCAGGTCTTTTTTTCTTGCCATGGAGAACGCCATTCGTGAAACTCCCAACACTGCAGTCAATAGGACACTAGCAGTTGCAACTAAAGCGCCTGCTGAAACTATTTGTTGTGCCCATGGGTTTCCTGTGGCTCCTATAGCTAATGTTAAGGGTGATTCTGTCGCTTTTAGGGCGTTTGATCCTACAAGACCAACTGCTACTGTCCCGACAAATATGTAAATTATGGTGGAGGCTGCAAGTGATAACAGGATGGCTTTCGGTACAGTTTGCTTGGCATTTTTGACTTCTTCACCAATAACTGCGGCTCTGGCGAATCCTCCGTAAGCAAAGAATATGAAATAGGCTCCGAATAACACTCCTTGCTGCAGTGGTAGAAACGGCTCAAAATTCTCTGGTTTGACGAAAAATACGCCGTAAATCACAAAGAAACCCAGAATGGAAAGTTTAATCGCTACTAGCAGATTATTCAGTATAGCTGATTTACGGACTCCTACATAATTTAGGGCTGTGAACGCTAAGCAGACAATGGCTGCTAAGATGTTGGGGGGTACAGTGGGGAGTGCTGCTGTGAAGTAGTATGCGAAGCCTAAGCTGACTGCAGCTCCGCCAAAAGTGTTGCTTATAAGCCACATCCAACCTGTGAGGAAACCGGCGAATGGTGAAACTAGCCGCCGAGTATATTCGTATACGCTGCCTTCGACGGGTTGCCATGCTGACAGTTCAGCAAAACTCAGTGCAGTGAGTGCCGCAATGATGGCTGCAATTAACATGGAGATTACAAGTGCGGATCCCGCTGTTCCCGCTGCGATTCCTGTGACGACGAATATGCCGCCCCCTATTATAGCGCCTATGCTTATAGCGGTGGCGTCCAGCAGGCTTAGCGTTGGTTTCAACTGTTTTTGTTCGTTTTTGTTTATCATATATTCACGTTTTTGGCTAATGTGTAGTTTATGGTTGTGCATTTAGATTTATGTTGTTTTGGGTTCCTCTGAATTTGTGGGTTGGCTAAGTGGTTCATAGTTAACTGAACATTGTGTTGTTTTCATTTTTCCCGTCTATGAGGCTGCAATATCTTTTTTAGGCTTAGACTTTACACTTATCGCCGTGCATTAAAATGTCTACAACGACTAATTGGGTTCCCACGGACGGCGACACCTTCGTCACCAAGGAAGGCTTCATATTCAACACGTTGGGTTATGAGCATCCTCCAGGAACCGTGTTTGCGTTTCTCAAGTACATTCCAGCTGAGTATCAATCGCTCTTTAACGTGGAAATGCTGGAGCGCAATTGGACTTTCGGCGGCAAACAGCTTTTCCGCGCTGAAAAACTCTACACCGCAGAGAACTACAAGTCTTTCGTGGAGACTTTTCGCAAAAACTTTCCAGAGTACCTCTACTACTGCTATTTGAGACACAAAGAACTCATCAGTGCTCCTATTAACCGTATAGAGCAAGTTTTCGTACCAAAAGAGCGTCTCCAAGCCTTAATGAAGCTGAAAAAGCGTGATCGCATCCAAACTTTAGCGTTGGAGCTTGT
>JBNVCD010000219.1:0-2159 GCA_050410875.1 Bathyarchaeia archaeon
TAAAATAAAAGGGAATGGAATACAGTGTACACTGAATTACCGTTTACCTTTTTAAGTCTTTTCCGTGTCTTAGGGGCAAAAAGCCTTAATCTTCGCCGCCTTCGCCTTCTTCACCGCCACCTGGAGGGGTGCTAGGTCCTCCACCTCCACCTTTAGTGGACGCAGCAATGACGTCATCGATCTTAAGAATCATTTGAGCTGCTTCACTCGCTGATTTAATCACCTGTCTCTTAACTGCAGCTGGTTCCCAAACATTCATCTTGGTCATGTCTTGAATTTTACCCGTAAAAACATCTACACCATATACGTAGTCCTTTGGCTTGACATGCTTCGCTCTCAACTCCACAAGAATGTCCAACTGATCCAAACCCGCGTTCTCTGCAAGAGTTCTTGGAACCACCTCAAGAGCCTCAGCGAACTGTTTCACAGCAAGTTGCTCACGGCCACTGAGAGTATCCGCATACTCCTTAATTCTCTTAGAAACCTCCATCTCAGTAGCGCCGCCGCCGGGTACAACTTTACCGTCCTCAATTACGTCGCGAACCACACACAAGGCGTCATGAAGTGCACGCTCTGCCTCATCAACGATGAGTTCAGTGCCTCCTCGGACGAGGATACTAACCGATTTGGGATTCTTGCAGCCTTCAATGAATACCATGTCATCGTCGCCAATCTTCTTTCCGTAAACTACTTCAGCCTCACCGAGATCCTCTTCAGTCAAATCCTCGATGTTTGTAATTATCTCGGCACCAGTAGCTCTGGCAAGCTTCTCCATGTCTGATTTCTTAATACGCCTAACAGCAAGAATACCTGCTTTAGCAAGATAGTGCTGGGAAATATCATCTATCCCTTTTTGAAGGAGAACTACGTTGGCACCTACGTTGATAATTTTTTCCGTCATGTTTTTGAGCATTCTTTCCTCCTGATCTAGAAAAGCTTTCATCTGCTCTGGGTTTGTGATGTTTATTTTAGCATCAAACTCTGTTTTCTCAATTTCCAACGGTGCTGCTATTAGTGCAATTTTTGCATTCTCCACCCTCTTTGGCATTCCTGGGTGCACTATCTCCTTGTCTAGAATAATGCCATTGACTAGAATAGTATTCTCTAAGCTTTCTCCTTCTTTCTTATCGACCTTTACATTTTCTATGTCCGCAGTCCACTTATCGCCAACTTTCTCTGCAACCATCTTTACTGCTTTCATGGCAATGTCACTTAGATACTCTCGAGAGCCAGCGACAACCTTACTACTCATCGACACTACTGCAACTCTTTTCAGCATTTCCTCATCATCGATTGAAGTCTTAGTTGATATATCATCGATAACCTCTAAAGCCTTCTCGGTGGCTTTACGGTAACCCTCAATGACCACCGTAGGATGAATCTCTTGATCTAGCAGAGTCTCTGCATTTTTAAGAAGCTCACCGGCTAAAACTACGGCGGTAGTTGTGCCATCGCCGACCTCTTCGTCCTGTGTTTTCGCCACGTTCACCATCATTTTTGCTGCGGGGTGCTGTACATCAATTTCTTTTAGAATTGTAGCGCCATCGTTCGTTATGACTACGTCGCCGAAGCTGTCTACAAGCATCTTATCCATGCCCAAAGGACCTAGGGATGTTCTAACTGCTTCAGCGATTACTTTAGCTGCCATAATATTTGTTCTCTGAGCATCTTTTCCTTGGCTTCTTTCTGAACCTTCCTTCAATATGAGTACAGGGGTTCCGCCTAATTGTGCTGACATATTCGTTTATCCTCCTCGGTTTTTTTATTAAGCGTTAAAATTTGCTTGTTTTTGCTGCGGGACAGTGTTATAGCACTTCTATATAAATTTTACGAATTTTAATTTTGGCGCAATGTAATATGTATGTATTTTTTTGTTTATGGGAAGGGTATGTCTTGTGCGCGGAGGATTTCCATCCTCGACTTGAGGAAAGTTAACACCTCCCCCCTAAGGAAACAGAAAGCAGAAACCCTACCACCACCAACCGAAAGCACAAGAAGAACCCTCGAACTTGTTTTTCCCCTCCTGTCAGTGTACCTCACCTCCAAAAGCTGGAGAAGACGTATGGGAACCCTAGTCCGCCTAGTGATGTTAGAAGTGCTGAGGGGGAAGGCGTCTTCAACTTTTAGAGAGGGGGTATGTAAAAAATGGTCAAAAAGCG
>JBNVCD010000021.1:0-11121 GCA_050410875.1 Bathyarchaeia archaeon
AGCGGGCAAGGGTTAACAGGGTTGATCTTTAGCAACATCATAGGAAACAACTTGGGTCCCCACTTTTTCCCTCTTGGTTCATTGGCGATTCTTATGTGGTTAGAGTGCATGAAGCGAAAAGGCGTTAACATAAGCCTCAGAGCTTACCTCAAAGTCGGAGCTGCACTGTCTTTAGCTGAAGTTGCAATTGCTTCTTTAGTTCTTTGGACTGAACTAAACATGGGTTTAACTTTGCCAATGTAAAAGCATAAACCATTTTTCTTCGTCAAGCGTATTTCGCAGCCTTCCTGCAAGTCGAATTTACCACAAAGTATATCTCTCTTGCTAAAGGTGCTTAACCAGCTTCAAAAACAAACGGTAAAGCGAGCGAGGGTTACATTGACCATAAAAGCAGTCGTCTTTGATCTCGACGGCACAATTGCCGCTTTCAATTTAGACTATAAAACTGTGCGTGGAGAAGTGCGCGGGTATCTTCTCAGAGTAGGCATCCCTGATTCTATGCTTAAAATGAACGAAGGCGTCTTTGAAATGCTCAAAAAATCCGAAATTTACCTCTCACGCCAAGGTAAGTCAAATAACATGTTTGAGATTCGTAAAAAAACTCTTCAAATAGTTGAAAAATACGAGTTTGAAGCCGCAAAGCAAACAAGTTTACTTTCAGGTGCTCTTGAAACTCTAAGAACTCTAAAACACTCAGGCTTAAAAATGGGGTTATGCACCGTAAACGGTGAAAAATCCACAAACTACATCCTTGAACGTTTCAAACTCAAAGAGTACTTTGACGCAATTGGTTCACGGGATGACGTTGAAAAAGTAAAACCCAACCCTGAACACCTTCAGTTCGTGATTAAAAAGTTAAATGTGGAGCCAAAAGAAACTGTAGTTGTGGGCGATAGTATAAGCGATATGCAAAGCGCACAAGCGCTCAAAGCAATCGCCGTGGGTATCCCTTCAGGAATTTTTGAGCAAAAACAGCTAATGACTTACGGCGCCAACTACATAATAACCTCAATTACCGACTTACCTGTTTTAATTGAGAGACTAAACTCTGAACTATCTTAGACAATGAAGGGTTTTGTTAACCTGGTTCTTGTTTGAAGTAAAATCGCCAAACACTCGTGCTGCTGTGCCATAACAAGGATAAGACCTAAGTTGAAGTACTGCCAAAATTGAACGCGGAAATATTGTTTTTCTCAGTTAGAGAATCAACAATTAAGTCAGCTTTTGCCTGCTCCAACTCGTCTCTGGAGTAAACTCCCGTGAGGACTGCTATACATCCCATTTTTGCAGCTTTTGCAGCTTCAACTCCGAAAATTGAATCTTCAATTACAACGCATTTTTCAGGTGCTGTTCCCAGTTTTGAGGCGCATTTAAGAAAAATGGCAGGGTTAGGCTTGGAGGCAGCCACTTCTTCTGTTGTAACAACTGAATTGAAGAATTTTGCAGTTTGAGTAGTCATAAGCAGATGCTCTATTACTCTTTTGTTGTTCATAGATGCTAAACCCAGTTTAACTTTGCCCTGTAACATTTGTAAAAGTTCAAAAGCTCCAGGAAATAACGGGATTTCGTTGCTCAAGTCAATTTCCGCTTGAATTTTTATGTCCACTAATTTTTCAATTATTTTTTCATCGAAACTTACCTTTTGCGCCCGTAATATCTCCCGAAATGTTTCAGCAGCACCTATCCCAATGCGGCGTTCAATAAACTCGTCAGTTGCGTCACAATGAATGCTGTGTAGCGCTTTATGAAAAGAAATAAGGATAGCTTCCTTTGTGTCAGCAAGGGTACCGTCCCAGTCGAAGATAACTGCTTCAAACATTTAGAGCCGCCACAAAAAATAAAAAAGTTACGTGGATGCGCCTACAATTTTTTCTCTTATGAGCTGACTCTTTTTGGCTGCTTCTTCAACTGCCTCCATTAACGCTTGCCGCACTTTGCTTCCTTCTAGCACGTGTATAGCTTCTATGGTGGTTCCGCCGGGAGTCGTTACCATGTCGCGTATTTTTGCGGGGTGTTCATTCAATTCAAGAAGTAGTTTTCCTGTGCCTACAACAGTTTGAGCTGCCGCCTTCAAAGCTATATGCCGAGGCAAACCCAGCTTTAATCCCGCGTACATCATAGCCTCTACCACTATAGACAGATATCCCGGTCCACTGCCGCTTAGTCCTGTAATTGCATCCATATATTTCTCGTCTACTTCTTCGCATATGCCCATAAGGTTAAGTAACGTTTCAATTTTTTCTTTGTCTTGTGCACTCACATCTTTTTCACAGCAGTAAGCCGTGTAAGATGCCTGCACCAAGATAGCCAAATTAGGCATAATTCTGACAAATTTTGCTTCAGGCACTGTTCTTTTCAAGAACGCTAACGGTAAAGTAGCCGCGGTGGATACTACAATTTTCCCTTTACTTTCTTCGCTGATTTCCTTCAAGAGTTGCTGGACGTCAGATGGTTTAACACAAATAAATAGAATGTCAGCTTCAGCAGCTGCGCGGCGATTATCTGTAGTCGCATCGACCCCTAATTGTTGCATCTCTTCCACTTTTTCCGCCACAGCATCGGTGACAATCAAGTTGCCTTGGTAGCCGCTTTTTAGTAAAGTTTTAGCTACGGCTCCTCCAATCATCCCTGCACCTAAAATAGCAATTTTATCCGTCATTAAATAGTTCGCCTTTCGGTTAATAGTTGTGCATGGTATCTTTAAACTTTTATCGGCTTTCAAGCGCAAGTTTTCGCAGAACAGCTTGTACGTCGTTGACAGAGGCGTTGGTTCTTATGCCTCGAGGATTAAAGTGAGTTTGAGTTGCCAAGTAGCATCTGTGGTGGAGTGCCTGCAAAAAAGCTACTATGGATGGCACAGGTAAACCTAGACTTTGGCTTACCCTGTCAAGAACATAATATGTTATAGGTGCTTCTGCTTCTTCTCGAATCAATGATAGCAGTTTGGTAATTTTCGTGTGATTTTTAAATGGACGACGTGTGTTTTCTTTTTGTAGGTCTTCACAGGTTTTGACATCAAAAATTTTTCCCAACCATAATGGTCCAGCAAATTCCATTTTTCCCCCACAATGTGGGCATTCTATGGTTTTGCCAAAGGGTTTCTGAGCTGTTTCCCTGTGAAGACATCTAAAGCAGTGGAGTAGGTAACCGACGTTTCTGAGGCTTTCATCTGCTTTCTGGGCGCCGTAGTATATCTCAACGTAAACTCGAATGTAATGGTCACTGCAGTGGCTGAAGATAGGCTGTATGCCGATTTCGTGTTTCGCGGCAACCGACGCGATACATGCTACCACCAGCCGAATAGCCAGTTCCTGGCAATATTCGGCGCGCATTGGTTTCCCACCGTATTTGCGTATGCAGGCTTTGGGGTGTACTCCACAAAGAGGCGCCATATCCGTAGCGGTCACGGCAAGTAAACCTTTGTTTCGCAGCGCTCGGATTGCCGTATCTAAATATTGTACCGGCGACCCGAACGGGTCAATATCTACTATGTCAAATCTTTTGTAGGGTGCACTGTGGTCGCTTAAGACGCGATTAGCATCTCCTTGAATTACACTAACCACTTTTTGGACTCCATTTAGCCTAACGTTGTATTCTGCGAGCATTACTGAACGCTGATTGATATCTGCGCTAATCACTGATTTGACGCCGTCCAATTCAGCTGCAAAGCGTATGCCCCTAATTCCTGTACCTGTGAACGGTTCGCAGATTGAGACGTCTCT
Organism: Bathyarchaeia archaeon; assembly: GCA_050410875.1. Taxonomy (GTDB): domain Archaea; phylum Thermoproteota; class Bathyarchaeia; order Bathyarchaeales; family Bathycorpusculaceae; genus JADGNF01. The sequence goes on from JBNVCD010000021.1 coordinate 3,723, forward strand.
GCCAATTTTATGCTGGTAGACTTGAAAGGTCAGAATTGTTAAGTCACGATTAAGCTCCATGATGGGGTTATAAAAAACAGGTGCTCTGCTAGGTGCATAATCCGATGGTGTAACCCCGTAAGCTGCCAGCTTTGGCACCACAATTCTGGCTTTACTCTCTGTAACTGTTTCAGCTGGAAAATCTATTTTGAACTCGTGACTCATTGACCTGCTCCATTTTATTGAAGTTACTGGATACTGAAAAAGAAACTCTTCAACATATGAGTTCTGGTTTACACAGCTAAATCCAACTAGTTTTAACTTCGTTTACCGCCTTAAAATGGGGGTCGTCTGATAGGCAAGTTGCTTTTAACATCAACGCTGTAGCTGCAATTATGCTGTCTGCTGCTGATAAACGGTATTTATGCCGGAGTTCCGCACTGATTTTGGCGATTTCAGGGTCGATTTTTACAACTTTGAAGTCTTTCTCTAGCAGCGAAGTTCTCAAAATTGCCATTTCTCTTCCCTCATACGCCAAAGTAAGATAATAGATCTCGTGTAAAACAATAGCGGATATGAATCGCTCTTTAACTTTCCGAATTGCTTCTTTCGTCTTCTTAAGAACTGTATTTTCACGAGAATAATAATGCTCTATAAAGAATCTTGTATCATACACCGTTTTAGGCATCTAAGTCCCTTATTTTCTCCAACAGCTTCTTCATTTCGCTAGGCGATGCATATCTGCCGCCTGAACCTGCTAAGTCAAGAGTTGACGGCTTAGGCTTCAAAAGTATTCCGTCGGCAGTATCGACAACTTGAAGGCGGGTGCCCTCTTCAATGTTGTATTTTGTGCGGAATCGAATAGGAATTGTGGTTTGCCCTTTTCTGGTAACGACAACTTCATCTTCCATTACAGCTCACAGTACTACTGTTATACAGGTAGTACTTATAAACTATTCCATTCAAACAGTAAGTACTACAAAATATAAACCCTGCAAACTGTGCTTTGATAACTCGTTATTCCCAAAAGTTGTTATAAACTTCGGATTTACAGGTTCATTTTAATGTTGCCGCAAAGTTACTATCGCACACTCGGATTTGTAAAGCATATAGAAATCCTGTTAGACATATTTGCATAATCAGTCCCTGCTGATTGGAGGCTATAAAAGAACGTTTTTATCTAAAACAATGCATACCTCTTCAAGGTGCGTAATGTATGGGTAAAGGTTCAGGCTATGGAAAAGTTATCCTCTTTGGTGAGCATTTTGTCGTTCACGGTGTACCAGGAATAGTTTCGGCTACGGATGCTAAAACTGACGCAGAGGTTAAGAAAATTTCTCAGGGAATAACAATAAAAGACGAGCGTAAAGGCTCCAAAGGCTATGCCGAGGAAAAGAAACTTCAACAAATCGAATCTATAGAGCGTATGCTCAAAACTATGGGGTTGCCACCGACCACTGCTATGAGCATATGGCTTGGTGGTGACTTACCGGGTTTCAGTGGTTTGGGTGCTTCAGCAGCAAGTAGTGTTGCCATCGCTCGAGCCATAGCTGAAGAATTTAACCTGCATTTTTCTGACGAACAAATTAACCAGATAGCCTATGAGGCTGAAAAAGCTTATGCGGGCAATCCGTCGGGTATCGACAACACAGCAGCCACATTTGGAGGGTTACTGTGGTTCCAAAAAAACATGCATGGTGGCGCTGACACCTTCGAGAAAATCAGCATAAAAAAACCCGTAGAGATAATTATAGCTAGCACAGGAATTGTGGCCAACACAAAAGCCATGGTTGAGGGAGTGGCTCAACGAAAGAAAGCAAATCCAAAAAAATATGACCCATTATTCAAGCAGGCAGAAGAATTGGCTTTTGCAGGTAAAAAAGCTCTTTTGGATTTTGACTTAAAAAAAGTAGGAGAACTCATGAACGAAAACCATCGTTTGCTACAGGAAATCGAAGTTTCATGTAAGGAGCTCGATTACCTTGTAGAATTAGCTAGACAGCAAGGTGCTTTTGGGGCTAAACTCACAGGTGGCGGCGGTGGCGGTTGCATGACGGCATTAACACCAGGAGTTGAACTGCAAGAAAAAGTAGCTTCAACCATAGAAAAAGAAGGTTTCCAAGTGCTTCGCACAAAAATTGGCGCCCAAAAACTATAAAGAGATTTACAGCTAAACTGAGGATAAGGCGAGAAACTTGGGGTTCAGAGACTTTATAGAACAGTTAGATAAAGCTGGAGAATTAACTCACATAACTAAACCCGTTTCAACCGAATATGAATTAGCCGGCGTCATAGAGGCGTTAGGCGAGAAACCTGTTATCTTTGAGAATGTCAAGGAGTCCCGCATGCCTGTTGTTGCAGGTTTAGTGTCTTCTAAAACTCTTATTGCTAGATCGCTGGGTATTAAAAAAGAGCAACTTTTACGAAAACTTTCTAACGCGATAGACCAGCCTGTGCCTCCTCAACTTGTTGAGGAAGGTGAATGCCAAGAAGTGGTTGAGTCAACTGTTGACTTAACAAAGTTGCCTATTATGCGTTACACTGAAAAAGATGGAGGAAAATACATTCCCTCCGCCATATCTATTGTGAAAGACCCAAAGCTGGGTAGAAACATGTGCTTTCACAGGCTTATGCTCTTAGACAAAAACCATTTTGCCGTTCGCATCGTTGAAGACAGGGGAACCGACACTGCCTTAAAGAACGCCGGGGGCGAACTTGACATAGCCATTTGTATCGGCAATTCAACAGCTGTGCTTCTTGCAGCTGCAACCTCTTTGCCGAAAGGCGTAGACGAATTAGGCATGGCAAACGCTCTGGAACAAACAAATTTAGTTAAGTGTAAAATGGTTGATTTGGAAGTGCCCAGCAACTGCGAAATTGTGCTTGAAGGAAGAATAACCAAAGAGAAAACTTCTGAAGGTCCATTCTTAGATTTAACAGGTACAGTAGACAAGGTTAGGCAGCAACCTATTATAGAGATTAAGTGTGTAACCCACAGGAAAAACCCAATTTACCAAACCATACTTGCAGGTAGAAATGAACACAAATTCCTTATGGGTATGCCAAAAGAACCCACGATATTCAACGAGGTAAACAAGGTCTGCGAGTGCAAGGACGTTTACATAACACCCGGTGGATGTAGCTGGCTTCATGCAGTTGTGCAGATAAAAAAGAAAAACGCAGACGACGGCAAAAAAGCTATAGCTGCCGCGTTTGAAGGACACAAATCTTTGAAGCACTGTGTAGTTGTAGACGAGGACATTAACATCTATGACCCTCACGATGTGGAGTGGGCAATCGCCACCCGTTTCCAAGCAGACAAAAACTTGGTTGTTCTTTCGAATCAGCCTGGCTCTTCACTTGATCCATCTGGAGACTTGTCGGAAGGAAAAAAAGCGACTACTGCTAAGGCTGGGTTAGATGCGACTATACCTTTTACTGCAACGGGTAAGGGATTCAAAAAAGAAGAATACCGAAAGGTGGACTTAAGCCAGTTCCTTTAGTAATTATTCATGTGATCTGTTATGTACTTGACAAAAGAAGAGCAACGGATGCTTGACGGCGAAGAAGGTTATGCTGCACGCAAGAGCATGGAAATTCTTGTTGCGCTAGGCGACATTTACGGTGCCGAGCGTCTAATAAAAGTTGGTTCAGTGCAAGTTGCGGGTGTTTCTTACCACAACTTGGGTGATGCAGGGTTAGAATTCCTTAATGAACTTGCCAAGGATGGTAAGGTGAGGGTTCTAACCACGTTGAATCCTGCAGGTATGGATTTGGAAAATTGGAGGACGCTGGGTATAAGCGAAGATTTTGCTGCAAAGCAAAACCTTGTAATAGATGCTTTCCAACGTATGGGTATACTCATCAGTTGTACGTGTACTCCTTATCTTATAGGTAACTTGCCTAGGTATGGGGAGCATGTTGCTTGGTCTGAGTCCTCAGCAGTAACCTTTGCCAATTCAGTTATCGGCGCCAGAACCAACAGGGAAGGTGGACCATCAGCTTTAGCTGCGGCTTTTATCGGTAAAACGCCGTGTTATGGGCTACATTTAGACGAAAACCGTGTACCTGATGTTCATGTACAGGTGAATGTGCCTCTAACAAAACTTTCCGATTGGGGCGCGCTGGGTTATGTGGTCGGTAAAAAAGCGGAAAATAAAATTCCATACATCACAGGCATCAGAGAGGCAGACCTAGACGAATTGAAATCTTTCTGCGCTTCTGTTGTGACTTATGGCGCTAAACCTCTCTTTTACATGCAGGGCATAACACCCGCCGCAGAAACAGTTCAAATCCCAAAAGACACAGTAACCATAGAGCAAAGCGACATAAAAAATGCGTATGACAGCATAAACGACCCGGTCAGCGACATCGATTTTGTCTGTGTTGGCTGCCCCCACTGCAGCATAAAAGAAATCTCAGAAATAGCCGAGCTTATCAAAGATAAAAAAATTAAGGAAAATACAGAGTTGTGGGTTGCCACATCGCGAACTACAAAACAGTTGGCGGACAAACGCGGTTACACCCAGATTATCGAAGCTGCAGGCGGCAAATTTGCATGTGACACCTGTATGGCAGTTGCACCCCTGAAAGGTCGGTTTAAAGCCTTGGCTACAACATCCGCAAAAGGTTGTTTCTATTCACGGCAAAACAGTATGAAAACTAAAATGGGTAGCCTCAAAGAGTGCATAGAGGCTGCGGTGACGGGGAAATGGAACAATTAACTGGTAGAGTTATATACAAAGGCAAAAGCGAAGGTGAAGCACTAGTCACCACCCAGCCCATATCGTTTTATGGTGGTGTAGACCCCCACACGGGCGAAGTCATAGAAAAAGGTCATGAGCTGCAGGGAAAAAGCGTTAAGGGTAAAATTCTTGTTTTTCCACAAGGCAAAGGATCCACTGTGGGTAGCTACACCCTTTATCGGCTGAAAAAGAACGGTGTGGCACCCGCAGGTATCATTAATCGTGAATGTGAAACAATAATAGCGGTCGGTGCAATAATAAGCGAAATCCCCTGTGTTGATAAGGTCGACATCGCCAAAATCAAGACGGGCAATCGTGTCTTGATAGAAAACAGCGTGGTTACGGTACTTTAATATTACTCTGCAAGTTCATCATAACCAAGAAAGGTGCAAAAAATGAGCGAAGTAAGGCCCATAATCCTGAAACTCGGCGGTTCCGCCATCACTGATAAAACCCAAGAGTTGGTCGCCAAAACCGAAGTTATTAACCGTCTAGCTGATGAAATTAAACGTGCCGACTTGGATAATCTGATCATTGTTCATGGAGGTGGAAGTTTTGGTCACCCCACGGCGCAGCGATATGGGATCAAAGAGGGATATAAAGAACCAACTCAAAAACTTGGGTTTGCAGAGACCCACCATGTTATGACGATGTTGAATGGTTTAGTTATGGATTCGCTTATACTGCATGAGGTTCCCGCGCTTAGCATTGCGCCATCCTGTTGTGTAGTGACTGATAACGGCAAGATCAAACTTCTCGAAGAAAACCTGGTAAAACGCGTATTAAAAATGGGCTTTACACCTGTTCTCTACGGAGATGTCGTCTTCGACGAGAAACTTGGTTTCACAGTGCTATCTGGCGACCAATTAGTGGCTTACTTGGCCATTAAACTTAACGCTGAAAAAATTGTGATAGGTGTGGATACCGACGGCTTATTTGACGATGACCCCAAAACTAACCCCAATGCTAAACCCTACAAGCATCTGACACTTGAAGAATTAAAGAAAATTCAAAGTAAAATAGGTAAATCCGCAGGAACCGATGTTACAGGGGGCATGGCAAGCAAAATTGCTGAGCTTATACCCGCTATAGAACAGGGCATTCACGTCACAATAACAGGCGCCACCAAACCACTATCAATTAACAGGGCACTTATAGGTAAAGATGTGTTGGGTACAGAAATAGAGAAGGCGTAAAAGTGGCAGAAGAAACCCAAAGACGTAAAGCAGACCACATACGAATTTGCTTAAACGAGAGAGCACAAGCCAAGGAAACAACTCCTGGTTTTGAAGACGTGCATTTTATACACAAAGCCCTGCCAGAATTGGACAAGAACAAAATTGACCTTTCAACTTACTTTTTAGGTCACAAATTCAATGCTCCACTTATGGTCGGCGCCATGACAGGAGGGACACCTGAAGCAGAGAAAATTAATGCCAATATAGCCCAAGCTGTAGAAGAACTCGGCTTGGGCATGGGTATAGGTAGCCAACGCGCCGCCGTGGAAAACGTTAAACTTACAAAAACTTTTGCAGTTGCTAGAAAAAAAGCGCCCACAGCTTTTATAGTGGCTAACATAGGCGGTGTGCAACTGGTTCACGGCTACGGCTTAACCGAAATCAAAAAAGCCATAGAGATGGTTGACGCGGATGCTGTTGCCATCCACCTCAACGCGTTGCAGGAAGCAGTTCAACCTGAAGGGCAAACAAATTTCGAGGGTGTTCTTGAAAAAATTAGGGAACTTGCCGATAAACTAGACAAACCTGTGATTGTAAAGGAAACAGGTTCAGGCATCGCAGCAGAAGAGGCCAAACAGTTGGAGGCGGCAGGCGTGAAAGCCCTTGATGTAGGCGGCGCAGGTGGAACAAGCTTTGCTGCAGTGGAGTATTATAGGACAAAAAGAAGCGAAACCGACACCCGACTAATGGGTGAAATCTTTTGGGACTGGGGGATTCCAACAGTGGTCAGTATAGTGGAAGTTGCTCAAACTTCCAAGATCTCCCTTATCGGTTCAGGAGGTATCCGCGATGGAACAGACATGGCCAAAGCCATAGCCCTAGGCTCAACATTGACAAGTATAACCCAACCGGTTCTCCAAGCCGCCGTAGAAAGTGCCGAGGCAACTAAAAGGCTACTTTTCATTTTGATGGAAGAATTGAAGACTACTATGTTTCTTGTGGGGTCAAAAGATGTTCAACAACTAGCCAAGGTACCCGTAGTGCTTGTGGGTAACACTGCTAAATGGCTAGAAACTAGAGGTTTTAACGTCAAAGGATACGCAAGTAGAGGAGCAAGGTAAGCGTGGATATTGAACGGTTTCTTGAAGAAAAAGCGCCAGTAATTGACAAAGCAATAGAGAAGTATATCCCAAGAAACTTCACAAAAGACGCTGTGCTGTTCAAGGTTAATCCTCCAAAATACGGCTATAACCTAGAGACTCTAAACAAGGCAATTGCTGAACCCATTTGGGACATGCTTGATCGAGGTGGCAAACGTTGGCGCCCTACCCTTTTTCTGCTTATCTGTGAAGCTCTAGGTAAGAAAGCAGAGGACTTTTTGGATTTCGCCATAATCCCCGAGGTCATACATAATGGCACGTTAGTGATTGATGACATCGAGGACTCATCTGAAATCCGCAGGGGCAAACCTTGTACTTACAAAATTTTCGGATTGGA
>JBNVCD010000021.1:11131-12402 GCA_050410875.1 Bathyarchaeia archaeon
GGACATCGCCGTTAACGCCGGCAACACTATGTATTACCTTCCGCTTCTGCCATTTATGGAGCAGAGAGACAAACTTTCAACCCGCAAGTTGCGGGATCTCTACGAAATTTACGTGCAAGAAATGATTAACCTCAGTATGGGGCAAGCCATGGACATCGCTTGGCATAGAGGCTTAGCCAACGCAGATGATATAACTGAAGAAGATTACTTGCAAATGTGTGCTTACAAAACAGGTACATTGGCACGTATGGCAGCTAAACTTGCCGCGGTGCTAGCTGATGCAGACAGAGAGCTCGTGGAAAAACTGGGCTGCTTTGCAGAAAGCGTTGGTGTCGCGTTCCAAATGCAAGATGACATTTTGGATTTAACGGGCAAAGAATTCTCCAAAAACAAAGGTGGTATTGGACAAGACATAACTGAGGGCAAGCGCTCACTTATGGTTATATACACCTTAAAAAGGGCTACTCAAAAAGACAAAAAGCGCCTTGTCGAAATTTTAAATATGCACACTTCAAATCAGAAATTGCGAGACGAAGCAATAGCCATACTGCAAAAGTATGGCGCAATGGAGTATGTGAAGGGCAAGGCTGCAAAAATTGTGGAGGACAGCTGGAGCGAAGTTGATAAGCTTCTGCCGGCAACGGAAGGCAAGGAAAAATTAAAAGCCTTCGCAGAATTCTTGATTAAACGAAATATTTAGCCTCCACGAGCGTAAACACGATGCTTAAAGACAACAAGGAACTTCAAAGTCTCATTAGAAAAACCGCCCTCATCAACGCCGTTCAACATGACGGCAAAGCCCAAGCGGGACCAATCACAGGAAAAATTTTAGGCGAAAAAGCTGAATTTCGCACACAAGTTAAAGAGTTATCTTTGCTTATTGATGAAGTACTCTCAGAAGTTAACAGTCTCCCTCTTGAAGTTCAAAAGCGAATCGTAGAGGAAAACTGGCCTGAAGTCTTCAAAAAAGAGAAAACCGAAGAAAAACATCTGCCGCCCCTGCCAAACGTCGACAAATACCAACAAGTCGTCACCAGGTTTTCTCCAAACCCTGACTGCGTATTGCATTTGGGTTCTGCCCGAGCAATCCTGTTGAGCTACGAGTATGCTCAAATGTATAAAGGAAAATTTATCCTCAGGTTCGAAGATACCGACCCAAAAGTGAAAAAGCCTTCTTTAAGTTTTTATGAGAAAATCCGCGAAGACCTAAAATGGTTAGGCTGCAAAGTGGATGAAGAATACATCCAAAGCGACCGATTACCAATTTATTA
>JBNVCD010000021.1:12412-14439 GCA_050410875.1 Bathyarchaeia archaeon
TGAAGGCAGGCAACGCATATGTCTGCACCTGTGTCCCTGAAGAGTTCCGAAAAAAAGCCCTCCACAGCACACCGTGTCCGTGTCGCAACTTGACGCCCACAGAGCATCTAGAACGTTGGGAACACATGCTTGACGGCACTTACGAGGAGGGTACCGCTGTTGTCCGTGTTAAAACTGATCTATCTCACCCTAACCCAGCAGTACGAGACTGGCCTGCCCTCAGAATCATAGATACAGAAAAGTACCCGCACCCTCGTGTAGGCAGCAAATACTCAGTTTGGCCATTATATAACATGGCTGCAGGTTTGGATGATCATCTGTTAGGCATAACCCACATCATCCGTGGCAAGGAACACTTAACCAACGGTGTTCGTCAGGAATTCATGTACAAGCACCTTGGCTGGGAGTATCCGCAGGCAATCCATTATGGGAGACTCAAAATTACAGGAGCGTTCCTGAGCAAATCTAAAATTATTCAAGGCATCAAAGAGAAACATTTTGCAGGTTTTGACGACCCAAGGCTGGCAACGTTTGCGGCGCTAAGAAGACGAGGCATAAACCCTCAAGCCGTCAAAAAGATGATAATTGACGTCGGACCAAAAACCGCTGATGTAATGCTAAGTTGGGAGAACCTTTACGCTTACAATCGGAAGATTCTTGATCCGCAATGTGCAAGGTACTTTTTTGTTGCCGACCCCCTGCAGTTGAAAGTTAAAGCAGTACCCAAACAGTTCAAAGTAAACTTGCCCCTGCACCCCCAAAAACCTGAAAAAGGCGTCAGGCATCATGTGGTAACACCTCACGGTGACGAGCAAGCAGCAACTTTATGGATTACCAAAAAAGACGCAGTTAACCTGGAAGCCGGCAAAGTGGTTAGGCTTATGGAGCTCTTCAACGTCAAAATCGAAAAGGCAAACTCAGCTGGGGCAGAAGCAGTTTTTATGAGTGAATCCTACGAGGATGTGCGGAAGACTAAAGCCCAATTAATCCAGTGGATACCTGTAGGCGCAGAATTTCCATGCGAAGTGGTTATGCCTGATGCCGCAGTGCTTGAAGGCTTTGCGGAGAGCGCGTGCAAAACGTTAAAGGTAGACGATACTATACAGTTTGAACGCTTCGGCTTCGTACGAGTCGACACAGTGGCTGAAAAACTATGTGTGTATTTCGGGCACAAATAGAGCATTGCAATTGGAGTGAGCTCCTTGAGGAAACAAGATAAAGCTATAATTTGGCCAGCATACTTTGACGCTAACAAAACAAGAAAGGAAGGGCGTCGTGTTTCCAAAAATGTGGCAGTGCAGTCGCCAAAAATCGTGGAAATCCAAGAAGCTGCTGAGAAGCTCGGCCTGAAACCTCAAGCTATTCTGGATAGAGGCTACCCCAAGACGCCTTGGCTCAAGGTTGGCATGTTGCTTGTGGAGAAGAAAGATTCTAAAGAGCGCGTTATAGCTAAACTGGCAAAACAGCTGCAGAAAATGCGGAGTGAACCCGCACAGCAGGTTCAGAAGCAAAAGTGAGAAAAAATTTAGGGTTTTTCTTCTTTGCCGCTAATTAAGACGGCGTTTATGACGCCATCGTTGCCTGGGCGGCTAGTAACGCGTGCTAGCCCTAGCGCCGTTTCAATTTGAGCGCCTTTGGTTATTACGCCTCTGCGGTCGTAGTCAACGTTTGCTGGGTTTTTTACTACTCGCAGAATTGTGGTTTTCTCTGTTTTGCCGCTTTTTGGATCTGTAACTGAGGCAAACTTGTCTGTTAAAACTTTAAGTTTCAAATTACCGCCGTAGCCGCGAACAACCCGCTTTTTCGGTTCGCCGATTGTGGTTTCTGCTGCGAAGGTGCCTTGTTCAAACTTTCTTTTGCCGCGGTAGAGCCGTTTTCTTCCGCCTGTGCGTTTCCTTTTTTGCAGATTTCCGTGCCAAACTGACATTTCACATTTCCCTTTTTTATGCTGTGCTAAATTTTGGTGTGTTCACTTAGAACTGTGGTTTTGAATATAAACATATCCTTTCTACGGTGGAGGTTCGCCC
>JBNVCD010000220.1:0-2144 GCA_050410875.1 Bathyarchaeia archaeon
CGCAAGGACGGCAGCGTTTTTCCTGTTGAAGTAAACATGACCACAATCAAGTTAGATGGTCAAGACTGCATAGTAGGTTTAGCAAGAGACATTTCGGAGCGCAAAAAAGTTGAGGCTGCACTTAAGGCGGAACGTGACATGCTGGGGCAAATAACATCAAGTGTTGGCGCTGGTCTGGTGCTTATCAGCAAAGACTACCACGTGGTATGGGCAAACAACGTGATAAAAGGTTACAGAGGCAACGTGGAAGGTAAATTATGCTACAGTGTACTTAACGATTTAACTGCGCCTTGCCCTGACTGCGGCGTTACCAAAATTTTTGCGGGGCAAACAGACATAGACATTCACGAGTATCATTCTACCAGAGTTGACGGGAAACCTTATTGGGTAGAAATTATAGCTACGCCCGTGAAGGATGAAGCGGGCCAAATAATAGCGGCTGCTGAGCTTGCCGTGGACATAACTGAACGTAAAAGAGCCGAAGAAAACGTTAAGGCAAGCGAGCGCCGCTGGGCAACAACGCTGTCAAGCATAGGCGACGCCGTCATAGCCACGGACAGAGACGGAAAAATCACTTTTATGAACCCCATAGCTGAAGCGTTGACAGGCTACAGCAACGCTGAGGCTGCATCAAAGCCGCTAAGTCAAGTGTTCCGCATAATCAACGAAAACACCCGGAAACCAGTTGAAGACCCAGTTGCCCGAGTGCTAAAAGAAGGCGTAGTTGTCGGTTTAGCAAACCATACGCTGCTGATAAATCGTCAAGGCAAAGAAATCCCAATAAGTGACAGCGGCGCACCCATACGAGACGACGACGGCAACATCACAGGTGTAATTTTGGTTTTCCGCGATGTTACTGAACGCCGAAAAATCCGAAAAGAGCTTGAAAGCTTTGCAAGATTTCCGTTGGAGAACACTGCTCCAGTTATTCGGCTAAGCAACGAGGGCAAAATATTGTACGCTAACCCTGCAGCTTGCACGCTGCTGAAAACGCAGCTAACCGTAGGTTGTTCAGCTCCGCCGCAATGGCGCAGCTACGTAGCAACCGCGTTGTCCTCTAAGGAAACCTCAACTTTCGAGGAAACACATGGCGACAGAATATTCCAATTCAGAGTCGTACCCGTAGTTGCTGAGGGCTACGCGAACCTGTACGCCACAGATGTTACTGCCCTCAAAAAAATGGAGGAGCAACTTGCGATGTATGGGCGGCTGCAAGCCGTTGTCGCAGAGCTGGGGCAGCTAGCACTAACTCAGCTCAGCGAAGACGAATTCCTATCCAAAGTCGTCAACGCCGTGGCAGACGCTTTGAACGTGGACCTCTGCAAAATACTAGAGCTCTTACCAAGCAAAGAGGCTCTGCTGCTCCGCGCAGGGGTCGGCTGGAAAAAAGGTTTAGTGGGCACAGCCACCGTAGGCACAGAGAAAAACTCTCAGGCAGGCTACACGCTACTTGCCCATGCACCGGTAATTGTTGAAGATTTACACAGCGAAACACGCTTTTCAGGGCCAAAATTGCTGTTTGACCACAACGTAGTCAGCGGCTTGAGCGTGATTATAGGCAACACTGAAAGCCCCTTCGGCGTGCTGGGCGCTCACACTACAAAACGACGCCTCTTTACATCCGACGAAGTTAACTTTTTGCAGGCAGTTGCCAACTTAATTGCAAACTTTATCAACCGCAAAAAAACCGAGGCTGCCATCATCCAAAGTGAAACTCGTTACCGCACTTTATACGAGACTGTTTCTTGCGGAGTCGTAGTTCAAGATCAAAACGGCAAAATCATCCAAGCCAACGACGCAGCCTGTGAACTTTTAGGTCTAACAATTGACCAGTTGAAAGGGCGAACTTCAACTGATCCCCGCTGGCACGCCATACATGAGGACGGTTCGCCTTTTCCCGGCGAAGACCACCCTGCCATGGTTACTTTGCGAACAGGCAAACCTCAAAGAAATGTCGTAATGGGCGTACACCACCCAAAGACGGGCACTCACAGGTGGATTCAAATTAACTCAGACCCAATTTTTGACCCCCACACTGGCAAAGTAGCCAGTGTAATGGCAACTTTCGTAGACATTACTGCTCAAAAAACTCTGCAGCAGAAATTACAGGAGAGCGAAAAGAAGTATTACTCCCTATTTTACGC
>JBNVCD010000221.1:0-1836 GCA_050410875.1 Bathyarchaeia archaeon
GAAGTTGCCGTTGGGGTCAATGGCTGTTACGTGTACGGGTACGCCTTTGATGTTGTCTGGGCAGACTTTCTGCATGAACATGTATTCCATCCATGCGCTCATGTTTTCGTCGGCGATTGCTGGCGTGTCTTTCAGCGCTGGGGTTTGGTCGGTGACTGTGCCTGTGATCATTACAGCTGTGCCTTTGGGTACTGCTGTTTGTGGTGCGGAGACGGTGGTTTTGCTTGGGCCTTTACCGAAGGCGTAGACTTGGCCGTCGTAGCTGTTGAGGGCGATGAGGACGCCGTCAGCGATGACGGGGTGGCGGTACATGCCGTTGACTTTCCAGAGCAGTTGCCCGGTGTTTATGTCGATTGCCCACAGTTGGGCGCCTCGCCAGAGGATACCGTCTGCAGAGTGCTCATCAGAGGTTGTGTAGACTACGCCGTCTGCGATTGTGAAGCCTGCGTATTCGGGGTATGAGCCGTAGGCGTTTTCAAAGCCTGAGCTGCCTTTGTAGTAAGACCAGAGTAGGTTGCCGTTGTTCATGTCGTAGCAGCGTACGATGCCGTCGAAGCCTGAGGTTACGAGTTTGTTGTAGGCGATTTCGTAGTTTCTGGTGAACAGCGCCCACGCGTTGTTTATGGGTTGAGTCTGCCAGAGTTGTTGACCTGTGCGCATGTCAAAGCAGTAGTAGACTTCTTCGCCTTCGTCGTAGCGGATGTATTTGCCGTGGCGGATGTGGTTGCTGATGCGGTCGTGGATGTCGTGGATCATGGTGCGGTTTGCAGCCCACAGGTGACTTAGCGTGCTTGGGTATCTTCCGTCGGCGCCGCGTTTCACTGAGCCGATGTCGTAGCCAGCGTCCATGTAGACGTTGGGCACTTTGCTGTAGTCTCTTTGAGTTGCCAGTAGTAGTCCTTCTTCGAAGTTTACTTCTCGGACGCTGAGCTGAGCGTTAGTCATGGTGGATATTGGCGAGAGAGATACGTTCCACTCTATGCCCACGAACGGTGAATGCGTCACTGATTCCCAGTATGCCACTTCATCTGCGGTTGCGGGGTTAGGCGCCTCGTTGTGTCTGCGGGAAGCGTTTATGGTGCCGCTGGGGCTCCACACGTCAATTCCTGCGTAGCGCACGCCAAGGACGGCGCGGCTCATGTTGAACAGTGTCATGTAGCGGTTGTTGGCGGGTCCGGCGATGTTGTAGATTAAGATTTCGCCGTTGGGGCCAAATGTTGTGTAGCCTGCTGTTAGGCCGGTCATGTCAACGCTGAACTGCAGCCGCGGGTTCTGCTGCATGTTTGGGAGCATTTCGTAGAAGTCCCAGTAGGTTCGGCCAGAGGCGGTTCTGGAGACGACAAGGTATGAGAGGACACCGTGCTCGTTGGGTGAGTCATAGTTGAATGTCACAGCGAACTGCACGTTGGTGTTGTTTAGGTACATTAAGGGGTAGTCTTTGCCTGTGTAGAGATCCATGAAGCGTGTACCGTAGGTTTGCCCGGTACCTGTTAAGCCGTGTTCAGTGTAGAAGACTGTGCCTTGTAGAACCATCGCCTCAAAGAATTGCTCGTAGGAGATGCCTGTGTAGTAGCTTGTGTCGCCGTGTTTACCGCCTGCCATGCCGCCGGGGATTATGGGTTTTGCCCAGAGTATGTGGGCGCTGTCAGGGGCGGAAGTGTAGGGTGCAAACGCTGGTGTACCTGCAAATGTTCTGGTGGTTTTGTCGTAGCCGCGCATTAGCCAGTTGTCTGCGACTTGCCACCAGCCTTTGTTTTCAGCGTTGATGGGGCGAGTCCAGTAGCCAGTGGGTAACGGTGGAGAGCGATCGTAGGGCTGAATTGGGTCTGCCTGGAC
>JBNVCD010000221.1:1846-2126 GCA_050410875.1 Bathyarchaeia archaeon
AAGGGGATTTTTGCGCTTTCAGAAGCCAGATAAGTGTATATGCCTGGGGGTAGTCCGAAGCCTCCGCCGTCAACAGTGCTCACGTATGGTCCTTGCTGGGGGAAGAACATTTGGAAGTAGTAGGTTCCAGTTTGGGTTGGAGTGTACAGGAACCAGCCTGAGCTGGTTGAGTCCATGAACAGGTTCTGTTTGGTTTCGGTTGTGCCGTCGGGCCTCGTAATTGTCACGGATGTACCATTAGGCAGGTTTGATCGAACAAGCGCCCCGGCTAAAGGCTGGT
>JBNVCD010000222.1:0-2104 GCA_050410875.1 Bathyarchaeia archaeon
CGTCTACGGAAAACTGATTTTGAATTGTACTATTCAAATCAGTGGCCAATGCTTCACTCGCTTTTTGTAAAGCCTGTAGCTACTCCGCTTATTCAAGAATGGTGCGAAGTTTGGGATAGACCTCTGAGAGCAACTATAATGCAGAAACTACTAAGGAAAGTAGGTGATTACCATGTTGCCGTGTCTGAATTTACAAAACAGAGACTCGTGAACACCCTAAAAATTGACCCTGAAAAAATTGTTTTAGTAAAGAATGGTGTGGACACAGCAAAATTTGCGGGTGCCAACAGAAAAATTTGGGGACGAATAATTTATGTCGGCCGCATTGTACCTCACAAACGCGTTGAACTACTTGTCGATGCCTTCGCAGAAGTAAAAAAGAGGATTCCGCAAGCCGAACTACACATTGTAGGTTCAGGTTTATGCATTCAATCAGTCAAAAATAAAGCGAAAAACGTTGAAGACTGTTTCATCCACGGGTTCTTACCTGAAAAACAAATGATTGAGTTAGTAAAAACAGCGTGGCTTTTTGTTTTACCCAGTGAAAGGGAGGGTTCAGGCATTTCATCGATGGAGGCTATGGCGGCAGGGGTACCATTTATCACTTTAGATTATCCAAACAACGCTGCGAAAGAACTATGCCAGCTTAACTGCGGCGTTTTAGTCAAACCAAACGAAAAAGCCATTGCTTCTGCCATCATTCAACTTTTTAACGACGCAAACCGATGGCAAAAGTTAAGTGACGACGCGTTGAACATCGCTAAAAAACACGAGTGGGATGCAATAACTAATCAAATGGAAACTTTTTTTCAAATGGTTGTGAATAAAACTGGAAAGTAAAAAAACATCTACGTGGCTGCTTGCGCTTCCAATAGTGATTTTGTTTGTTGCAACATTTACTATAAACTTTACAATGCTAAACTTGGAGGTTGCGCCGCCAGGGGCTGACTACGGGAATTATCTAACTCAGGTGGATATCCTCCGAGGGAACGATTTGAGGGGATTAGGATTAAGACATCAACCTGTATTTTTTGTTTTCCTAGATTTATTAATGAGGGTATTTGACGAGTTCACTGCTCTTAAAGTTGCAGCTGCCACAGTTTTTTCGGTTACAATTTTCCCCTTTTTCTTCTTAACAAAAAAGCTCTCGGGCAAATATATAGCAGCTGCGGTTACTACGGGACTTTTCGCTTTTTTTGTCAGCTACACCGAAATGATTTCTTGGGGAGGAAATCCGAATTTTCTGGCGTTCACGTTTTTGCTAGTAGCGTTGATTTACATATTTGACGCAATGAATAAAACTTCAACCAAAAATTTGTTGGTTGCAGCATTCTTTCTGAGTTTAGTTATAGGAACACACATGCTGGTGGCTATTTTTGCCTTCGGGTCTCTTGCACTTTTTGCAGTGATGTACACAGTAAGCATGAAACCAGATAAGAAATTCATTAAAAATAAAATTAAAAAGACGCTTTATCTTCCAGTCGCAGTTATAGTTTTCAGTTTACCCTATGTTCCTTTTTACCTTACCTTTTTCAAGAATTCCTCAAAGGAAATTGTCACCTTCCGACTTTTAGACCTACAGTTTGGAGATGCACAAATTGGAGATGCATGGTTGGTGTTTGCAAAGTTTTTTGTAATAGTGGCAGCAACCACTGCTGGAATTTTCGCATTGGCTCACCAGTTAAAAGAGAACAAACCCAGAGGGCTACTCATAAGCAGTCTTTTCTTGACGCCTCTAACTTTGTTTTTAATCACTGTACAACCTCTCCGCTGGCTTTACTTTCTACCCATCCCTATTCTGCTCTGCTTTAGCTTAGCTTTGGGCGATTTGTTATTTGACATAAAACACATTAAAAAAACAGCTGTTGTTCTGTTTGCAACATTGTTTGTAATAACATTTGTAGTACAATCGACGGCGTTAGCAGGAGAACGAATGGGAGAAGCCACAAAGTTTTATCAGTTCATAAAAGATGATGAACTTCAAGCTTTAAACTGGATTAAAACATACACACCGCCAAACGCCGTTTTTGCAACGTCAGGATTTTCCGAAGACATAGGGGGCGGCGGTAATTCTTATGGTTGGTGGGTGGAAGGTTACGCAGAC
>JBNVCD010000223.1:0-2101 GCA_050410875.1 Bathyarchaeia archaeon
ATTAGGAGATTTCTCGACCTTCAACCGAATTTGGCCCCAAGTATCAGAAAACTGCCTAGTGGTGGGCCGAGCCGGACTTGAACCGGCGACCTTCTGCACGTCAAGCAGATGTCCTAACCAGGCTAGACGACCGGCCCACGTCTACCTTTGTTCTTACAAGTTTCGGTGTTCGGAATATTTATGGGTTTTGCGCTGCATTCAAAAGAAGTTTGAAAGCTCCACTGCAGAAAATCAAGAGTCAACCTGTAAAGTGGCGCTTGTAGGCAGACGGCAACCCATTAACTTGTTAGAGTCAACATAAAAAGGGGCACAGTTCGTTGTTAAGGCGGAAGCTTAGATGCTTGGATGCCTTTCATGCCCCAGTTTGCTTTGGGAACGTCATGGATGATCACGTGCACTTGGTCAGCGGTTACGCCGATGTCTTCGAAAGCTTTGGTTATTCCTTTTATCAGCAGGGCTTTTTGCTCTTCGCTTTTTCCCGCCCAAGTTTCAACAATAACCACGGGCACCAGTCTCACCTCCGCTGCATTACGCAGATGCAACCATGCATTTTCAACTCTCAGGGCGCTTTTAACTTTTCTATTGTCTAATTTGGAATATGTCAAAACTGGAAAGTTGACTCTTAAACTCTAAAAGACACGTAGCAACCAAGCCCACATAGAGGAAGAAGGCGAAAATGCTTCAACTGAGAACCCACCCCAGCGTCGTTCTCGTGGCGATGGGCAGCATGGATCTGCTGACAACCATGGTTGGCGTTGTTTATTTTGGAGCGGTAGAATGTAACCCACTTTTGGCAGGAATTCTGAGCACCAACCTAACCAGCTTCATAGCGTTGAAGGCTGCTGCAACGGTTTTTGCAGGACTACTTTTTTACCAAGCAGGAAAACTATTAACCAAAACGCAAAATAAAACCGCCAAGGCATACAGGGTAACACAGCGTTTGCTGCGCGCAGCGTATTTAGGCATTGCAGGTTTCATGTTAACCGTTTTAGTCAACAACATGCTTGTCCTCGCAGGCGTCATATAAAAGGCAGTACAGCACACTAAACTGTTTTTAATCTCGCTACCTACGTAACATGGCATATGCAACTTAACTTTAAAGCTCACATCGTTAACCTCATTCTAAACAGGCAAACCGAAGAAGCCCTAGAACTTTTAGCTAAACACTACAATGTAGAGGCCCCAAAGTTGAAAGTTGGCCTGCCAAAAGGACACAAAAACCGCGCCTATGGCACGTATTCACCTAAAAACCAAACCATAAGCCTCCTCAACAGCGATATGCTGGGAAACCCCTTTGTGGTTCTGCATGAGTTCTATCATCATTTACGCAGTAAAACCGTAGATAGACAGCACAGAGGAACCGAGAAAAACGCCAACAAATTCGCCGCTGAATTCCTAAGCGAATACCAAGCCTTCCTAAACCACTTGGACAATTCTGGTAGCACAAACTAACTTTGTGAGGTCACCTGCAGGGGTAGAGGGTCACCGTTTGAATCGTAAACCGCCACGCATTCTTCGCCTTCAAACGGCGGAACCACGATCATCAAAATTCTGCCAAAAAAATAGTTTAAATCAACATAAGAAGGCGCAAGGTCTCCTGAGGGATGCGAGTGCACAGTGCCAATCAACGAAAAATCCGAAGGCAACATGTACGGGTTAAACTGCGCAAAATTTAGCCCATGCACTGCAAAGGGCGCTACAACTAAATCCGACACGGCGATTGCGCCTTTCCGCTTTTTACCTCTCAACAACAAAAAACTCTCACGGGGGTACAACTGCTTTGCACCCGCATAAATGGCGTCTAGCAGCACCTTAGGAAGACGCACCACAACAGGCTCAACCATACACAAGCAAACAACCCTCAACACTAATTAGCTTTATTGTAAACCCAAAATCACGCAGCCAAAGCCGCGGTAAACATTTAAGACAGAACAAACAAGAAGGAGATAAAACAGCAAGCCGGGATGGCAGAGTGGTTAACGCGCGGGCCTTGAGAGCCCGTGGACCTCACGGTCCGCAGGGGTTCGAATCCCTTTCCCGGCGCCATCTATTTTGGTCACACAACACCTGTGTGACAGAAACGCCTGTGTACATGTAATTC
>JBNVCD010000224.1:0-2099 GCA_050410875.1 Bathyarchaeia archaeon
ATGCCAGGTGTAACTATCAAACCGCTTTCCCGTAGGTCTTTATAGACAGCGTATTTTTCCTCAAATTCTTCATAAAGCTGTTTGGCTTTCCGCCGCAGCTTAGTTAAGCTAACCTTAGTTTTCTCTGGTTTCTCAAAAACTGATATTGTGCCTTTTTCTGCGAGGTAAACCCCTTCCATCAAATCTAAAATTAAAGGAACAGTAAACTCTGGAATTTTAGGCTTTGAAATTCCGATGGGTTTGCCGTAATACCCCATCTTGT
Source organism: Bathyarchaeia archaeon (assembly GCA_050410875.1). Taxonomy (GTDB): domain Archaea; phylum Thermoproteota; class Bathyarchaeia; order Bathyarchaeales; family Bathycorpusculaceae; genus JADGNF01. The sequence continues at coordinate 263 of JBNVCD010000224.1, forward strand.
AGAGTTCCGACCCTTCTTTTGGATCCCAAACTACCAAGAAATTCTCAATCAACTCTACATCTATTTTTTTAAGCATGGGTGGTTTTTCGCCTTTCCTCTACATGCCAAAGGAAATTACCCTTGCAGCGTCTGCTGCATCTTCGGCTTTATCCGCTGAGTTTTCTAACAGTTGCAGCACATCTTTCATGATGAAAAGTGCAGGCAAATCCAGTTTGCTGCTGAGAATTTTTATTGCTAGTGAGCGGTAACGGTCATCTACGACTCTTTCGGCAATTTCAACATCTTTCGCTTTTTCTAAGGTTTTCGTAGAACCATAGGTCAAAACCATCATGGTTTCGCGGAGTTTAAGCACGGTTTCAAGTACAGCGTCGGCAAGACCCTGAAGTTCTTTACGTATCTCTGCAGGCACGTGCCAGTTGTGCTCCATGATTTGAACAAGATAAAACGCGATTCCCTCAGAAAAATCGGCGATCTCGCTTGTCAAGTTCGTGAACCTCAAGAAGTCCTCTCGGCTTAGAAGGATAGCGCCTATTTCAGCTAGTTCCTGAGAAACCATCTGCCGCGCTTTTATAACTTCTTCTTCGCCCTTCTTGATTTCGCTGAAAAGTTTTCTGGCAGCCTCCTTATCGCCCTTGGCGAAGTGCTCAGTCATCTGGGGAATCTTTCTGGTGACCTCCAGCACTTTGCGTAAATTATCTTGGCAAGCGCTCAATGCCTTACGTTTAACACGCTCTTCAGTTTCAGCTGGAAGTACCAAACTATTTCACGTCCATACTTATTGCTACTTTCAATGATACCATGTAATATGCAGCTAAATTAAAAGCTAACCCTTATTTTTCCACCAATTTGCCAAGGTTTTCGAAGTTAATTTTCCCTTGAAAATACAGGTGCATGAGTTGCGGTAAATCTTTGATTGGGCTTCTTACTTGGCGCCAGCTGTCTCTGTCACGTATTGTTACTGTTTCGTCTCTGAGCGTGTCGTAATCTACCGTTATGCCCAGGGGGATACCTGCTTCGTCAGCGCGTGCATATCGTCTACCTATGGAGCCTGCTTCATCATATTCTACTGTGAACCCTTCTCTAGTTAACGTTTTCTGGATTTCCAACGCCTTAGCGTCTAAGCCGTCCTTACTCATGAGAGGGTACACCCCAACTTGGGTGGGCGCGATGCCAGGGGGGAAACTCATAACCACGCGATCATCTTTAAGGCTGTAAGCATACTCCAAAGCAACATAGAACAATCTGTCTGAACCAAAACTAGGCTCAACCACATGCGGGATAAATCGTTTTCCCCTTTCTACAATTTTTTGACTGCAAATGTCCACGTGCTCTGGCAGAATTTTATAGTTGTCCGCCATGTAGTAGCCATATTTTTCAAACGCAGTCTTGACTGCTTGCGGGTCTGCTTTACTTATTAGTTCTCCAACTTTGGCGGCTTCTTTTTTGAAAACAGGACCCAGTTTGGCCATTATCGGCTTTACGACAACATGTTCTGTTTCCACGGCTCTGTTGTATTCCTTAAAAATCCGCATGTCCACGCCGCTGGCTTTCATGTGGCTGCTTAAATCGTAATCTGTGCGGTAGGCGTGACCTGAAACCTCAGTCCAGCCATATCTGTCAAGTAGCACTTCTTGGTCAAAACTTTGGCTTGAATAGTGTGCTTTTTCCCATGGAAGTTTTTCTATGAATCTTTGCTTTTCCTCTGGTACGCCGATTTCAACCAGAAGCTTCTTTGCCATGGCCATAAAGAAGGCTTGCCACTCAGAGCGCACTATTTTTTTATTAAGAGCTTCGCGTACAGTCACTTTAATTGGTTCTTCAGAATTTTTTAGTCTAG
>JBNVCD010000225.1:0-2091 GCA_050410875.1 Bathyarchaeia archaeon
GAAATAGAAGAACAGGAGATTTGAGGAGATGAAGACGCCGATTAGACCTGTAAAAAGCAGGGACATCAGCGTATAGTAGACGGGCAGGTTCTTTTTGTGCGCCATATAATTTATCGAGTACAGCGACGCCGCTATAACCAACACGATGGTGAGTACAACTAAAGGTAAACTAACGCCGTCAACGAATAATGTGAAGTTAGAGTTCAAAACGGGAATCCAAGGGTAATCTTCCACGTACCTGTTGTTGGGGCTGTTGAGAATTGTGGGGACAGTGGTTAAAACTAACGTTAAAGTGGCAACTGCAATTAGAGAAATCAGAATTGCAGCGGACTTGGCGGATTTTCTTCCAGCTAAATACACTAAGGGAGCAGAGAGAACAGGCAACAGAAGCACAGACAAAAGGAGGTACAACATATTTACACACCTACGCTAATGATTATTAACACTACAAGCATGATAAAGCCGATAATCGCAGCTGCAAGGTAATGCTGCAAACTGTTTCGCGGAATCTTTCGGGCTTTAGAAGCGGAACGTAAAGTTTTGCCTGCAAGGAAATCTAAGAGTTTATCCGCTAAGGTATCGATGGTTCTCACTTTGGAGGCGCCGCCTATTGTTTGACCAGCCACTACATTCAAAAACTGATCCGCTGCTGTATCAAAGTACTTGTGAACGCCACCAGCCAAGCGAACTATGCCGTTAGCAAATTTCTGCGGGAACAGTTCAAACCCAGCTTCTTCACTGATCTTTACTCCGCCGGAGAAAGCTAAGGTGGCTTTGGCAACTACTTTTTCGTAGAAGTCGTCAAAGAAATATCCATGTTTGAGCAATTTTACAATGGGATTTTTATCGCTGCGGAGGGCATCCATTATGGCGTATCGTTTCCAGTAAGCAGCATAAACAATAAGGGCTGTTGGTACAAGGATAACGGCAAAGAGGGCAGTTTCCAAGTTAAAGAAGGCGGAAAGTAAACTTAATTCGACTTCAATATGCATGAAACCGCCCAGTGCAGGCTCAATAAAACCCCAGATGACGCATGAGATTGCAAGCAAGAGGGCAGGCGCCAACATGACTTTAGGCGCCTCGTGTATGTGGAGTTTCTTTAAATGCTCTGAAGGCTCGCCTAAAAAGATCAGTTTCAGGAATCGGATGCTATAGGCAAAAGTAAGTGCTGTAGTGGCAAATAACAGGACGACTTGTAGGAGAACGCCGTTCTCCATTAAACTTTCAAGAACTAAGCCTTTACTAAAGAAAGCCGCGAACGGAGGCAACCCGCTTGTGGTAATTACCATGATGAGGGCTAAAGAATACGTGATAGGCATTAGTTTTTTTAGTCCACCCATCAACCGCATGTCACGTGTACCCAAGGCATGGATTATGCCGCCTGCCAGAAGGAATCCTAAACCTTCAAAGAAGGCGTGGCTAACCATGTGAAAGAGGCTTGCAAACCAACCCAGCGAGGAGGCAGCGTGCACTCCAACAGAGCCTAAAGCCGCCATCATAAAGCCCAATTGGCTAACCGTTGAGTACGCTAGCACGCCTTTGATGTCGGTGGTGTACAAAGCCATAGTTGCACCTAAGAAAGCAGTTAAAACTCCAACCCACGCCACGCTGGGTAGCCACAGGGGCAGCGTCGCGACAAGGGGACCTGCAATGAATATGAATCGGGCAATGAGGTAGATACCGGCTTTAACCATTGTTGCAGCGTGCAGTAGAGCGCTCACTGAAGTGGGAGCTTCCATTGCACTGTACAGCCATGTGTGCAGCGGTAACTGTGCTGACTTTGCAATAGCGCCGCCGAGAAGCAGGAAAGCAACCAATGTTACGGTGGGAACAGAAAGTGTAGGCAGCAATGCAATTGTTTCACGGAATGAAAACGTGCCTAAACTTGAATATAGAACGCCTATTGCTGCAAGCAGCAAGACGTCGCCTATGCGGGTCATGATAAAAACTTTGTTGCCTGACTTGACTGATTCGGGGCGGTTACTCCAAAAAGAAATCAAAGAATAACTGCACAGGCCCACCATTTCCCAGAAGATAAACATCTGCAAGAAGTTGTCAGAGACCACCAGCCCGATCATGGAGCCGATGAAG
>JBNVCD010000226.1:0-2085 GCA_050410875.1 Bathyarchaeia archaeon
AAGGTAACCCTACTGAATGGAGAGACGACGCCACCGCGATACAACTTGCAACAAGAGCACAAATGGGCACCTCAGGCATATGGAGTTCCCTCACAACGGAGGAACGCAACTGGGCACTGGCAAACGCGCGTGAAGTAGCAATAAGCTGGATTCACGGCATGATCGTCACCCGTGAACCCCAACTCATCGGTCTTAAAACCCTCTACAACGACGGCACGTGGGCTACAGGTGGACATGCAATCCTAACATATGCATATACAAGTGGTATGTTCCAAATCTACGATCCAAACTACCCAGCATCTTCAATGGGCGACAGAATGCGAACGATACCCTTTACCTATTCCAGCGGTTTTAACGAAACTTACGTTTCAGGACTCACCAGAAATGACAGCCTAGTATTCAACATATTTTACCACGCAGGCTCTAAACTTGCCGCTACGCCCGATGCTTATTCTGGTATCTATCAGGCAGCAGAAAAGAAATTCAGAGACGACACTATGTTCCCCACTGTCACTCTTACCGACATAAACACGACCCCTTCAGGAACAACACCTGTAGACACTGACGGCGACGGCATACGTGATACACCCGAAAGTAAAGTAACAATCTCAGGTACCATCACAGGCGGCCAAAGACCAATAACTTCTACGTTAATATTCGTAAGCAACCAGAAATACACTGCAAGAGTTGAAAACGGCGTTTTCTCACAGGAAGTACCACTTTACACTGGTGACAACGATGTAGTCATCTTAGCCACCGACGAAAACACGTTCACTAACTGGGCGGGTTTCCTCAGAGACACTATCAGATGTAACGCATCAGTCTCAGCTTTAACAATCACTCTCACATGGGGTCAAGACAACAGCGACGTTGACCTGCACGTTCTAGAACCCGGACCCCAAGGGCGACACATCTACTACAGCAACATGGGCGGAGGAGGTAACAACCCCTATCTAGACATCGATAATACACACGGCTTTGGTCCAGAACACTACTACGCAACTGAAGGTATGGTGCTTCCTGGCTCCACAAACCTCTACGGCACCTACAAAATCCGAGTCAACTATTACGCTGACCACGACGACAACACAGAACAAACCCAAACCATAACTTGGCACCTACATGTGAAATACTTAGCTTTCAAGCACCCCACAACAGGACAAGAATTCTGGAGAGAAGAATCACGCAGCGGTAGCTTATCCGTTGAAGATAGCAGCGACACAGGCAACTTTGACCATGGCGGTGCCGGCTGGTCCGACGTCTGGACAATAAACTATGAAGCACCTAACATGGCAAACTACGGTATTCCGGCGCCACCCCAAAACGTCTTCCCGCAATAGAAATCCCGTGATGGAGGACAATCTCCTCCCACTTTTTTGTTCTCCAATTGCCTTTATGTGAAAATAACTGGTAATACGCGCTAAAATTATGTTTATTCGCTGGCTGTTGTATTTTAGAAGTTATTTCTTAATTGTACTGTTGTTGAGATTTTTCTTGAACTAACCAGTAACCATGATTATGCCATGTTTTCCTGAGCAAGTGGACTGGCTTTCAAGGGTGAGCTTTTTTGGTTAATCGTGTCTTTAATAAAGAGGCGACTCGACGAGGTGCAAGTACAGTACTAAGGGGGCGCTTCAAGGAGCGTGCCGGAAATTAAAAATGGCCTTTTTACTGAAAAGAGGGGTTAAGCTAGAAGATATTAAAAACTCATTGAGGTTTCCAGACACACGATATTGCGCCTTGTTTGCAAGCCGTTACACAAGGGGTTTTGTTAGTTTCTGGTTTGCATGGTGCGCAGGTGTACTTTATTTTTTTGCGGTGCTGCTCCGAGACTGCTGCTAAAGTTTTGTCTTCTAAATCTATAAACTCTGTAATCATCTCTAGAGCGTTTTGTGGGCATTTTTTTACGCATTCTCCGCAACTGTTGCATTTGTCTGAGTCGATAACTATGAAGTATTCACCTGATCCGTCGCAGTAACCGTAATGAGTTATTATGTCTGCTTCACCTGCTACTGTTTACCCTGAGATTTTTCGTATAAGGCTTTGGCTAATGAGGCTGCGCCTATCGCTCCTGCGACCATGGGG
>JBNVCD010000227.1:0-2083 GCA_050410875.1 Bathyarchaeia archaeon
GAGGAAACTCCGCCCACATGTAGAATTGCACTCCCAAACAGGGAGAAGCCGAGAGGCTTGGCAACGGAACAGAAACGACCCGTCCACTCAGACTTGGTGATGACGCGTTTGCGACGCGGAATGCGCTGGGTTGGAACGTTGAAACGGCCGTCCTGCAAGTGGAAAGGGCAAACAGGCGCTGATGACTCATCTACGGGAGAGCGCGGGTAGCCCGATTAGCCAGATGCCACAGTCAACAAAAGGCGGGTTATGGCCAGCACGCCACGCCCACTTCAGGTTTTTGGAATTGTGTATCATAAAAAAGGTTGTCTGCTTGTTTAAACTATTTTTATGTTTGCGTCGTCTATGTTGCGGAATTTTTGGTCGCGGGTAAACAGAACTTCGTTGTTTGATAGTGCAGTTCCTGCTATAAGCAGGTCATTTTCGTTGATGACCTTGCCTGCTTTGCTTAATTTCTCAAAGAGCAAAGCTGCTTTTCTAGCAGAGGCTCTGTCGAAGGAGCAAACGGTTACAGCTGACAAAAACTTCTCTGCTGCATTCTTTTTTATTTGGGTTTTGTGTTTGAGCAGTTCGTACTCGGTTATTGCTGTTGTTTTGATTTCCTCTTTCTTTACTAACTCTTTCACTAACGCAACGATTTCTTCGTCGCCTGCTAAGAAATCTATTATGACGCAAGTGTCCAGAAACGTCACTTTGGTGTCCTACCGTAATTTGCTTCTCTTTCAGAGGTTATTTGCAATTTTAATTGTTCAAGGATTGTTTTGTCATCTTTTAATATTCCAGCCAAGGTCATTATGTCAACTTTGTCTTCCTTGGGGCATAAGCTTTCTTTTATTACCTGTGAAAAGCTCTTTTGACCCTTTTTTTTCAACAGTAGCTCGTAAACCTCGTTTGAAACTGAAATCTGCCTCGCCACAGGCGCTCCTCCTACGTATACATAATGTATGCATGGCAGATAAAGTTTTTTCAGGTAAAAAGCGATAGCCGCTAGTGGCTAATCTACTGGAGAGCAGTTGGGCAGCTCAGTTATTCTTTTGTGTAAGTTACGACGCGGTCTTTGGGGATTGTTATTATGAATCGGGCGCCTTCTCCTGGTGCGCCGGTTTCTTCTATTGACCAGCCGTAAACGTCGAGCAGCTTTCGTATTGTGAATAGGCCGTAGCCTTTTGTGGCTTCTGCTTTCAGGTTTTCGCTGAACAGTGTTGGTTTTTTGTTGGCGGGTATGCCTGCGCCGTTGTCTTCGTAGATTAGTTTGAGGTGGTCTTTTGTTTTTTTGCAGTGTAGACGGATTTTGCTGACTTTTTTTCCGTGTCTTAGGGAGTTGTCGATTAGGTTGTAGAATAGTTGCCGTAGCAGCGAGTCGGCTTTAACTTCAATGCCTGCGCATTCGTTTAAAAGTTCAATTTTGTTTAGTTCTGGGAAGAGTTCTGCGGCTTCGTTGAAGCAGGCGTCAACTTTTATGTTCTGGAGCTTTTCTACACCCATTTTTTCGTATGTGTAAGCAAAGTCAAAGAGGCGTTGGGCTTGTGTAACGAAAGCTTCAATTTTTTCTATGTACTGGGCGGCATCTGCGGTTAGGGCAGCTTTAGTTTTTAAGAGGTAAGTGCAGCCTAAGATGCCTGCAAGTTTGTTCCGTACGTCATGACGGGTTAAGCTGCCTACCACGGTCAACTTTTCATTTAATACGCGGGTTTCCTGCAAAGCTTTTTCCAGCGCAGCTTTAGCTTTGGCTACTTCAGAGAGGTCTTGGTAGGCTACAACAAGCCCTGCAAACTTGCCTTGCTCATAGATGGGTTCTATTGAAAGCAGAACGGCGATTTCAGAGCCATCCTTTCGTTTGCGCACCGTCTCAACTCTGACCGCTTCTGTTTTGGCTTTTTCAAGCAGTTCCTTGGTTTCGGCTTTCAAACGTTCAGGAACAACGAAGTCAGGCAGATAAGTTCCCGATAGTTCTTTTTGTGAAAAGCCAAAAAGTTGGATGAAAGCGTTGTTAACTTCTTTGACTCTAAAGTTAGCGTCAACAAGTACAACTGCTTCAGGGTTCTTTGAAAACAAGATCTCAAAGTTTTTGCTGCTTTCGCGC
>JBNVCD010000228.1:0-2068 GCA_050410875.1 Bathyarchaeia archaeon
TGTAGTTTAACCCCCAGTTTTGCGGGTTTCGGTTTTACCGCTCCGCCCACAGGCGACTTTTCACTTGGGCAGCCTCAGGGCACTTTTACAGGTAATTTTACACCGGGGCAATTTGGAGGCGGCAGAGTGCCAGGGCAGTTTGGAGGTGGACCCTTTGGAGGTAGAGGAAACGTTGCAATGAATGAAACTCTCTACACGGACATAGAATCAATTTCAGGCGTAGCCGCGGTTGTCCCAATTCTAGAGGTTTCGCAAGGAGAAAATCGGACAATAGAAATGTTCGGAAGAAACTTCACTCGTATGATTCCAAATTACATAATTGAAGGCATCCCTCTAACTTCTATTGTTGGCGACTACCCCATCCTTCCAACTAACATCACAGCTGGCAGAAACTTGCAGTCAGGAGACAGCGGTGTTGTTCTTCTAAGCGAAAATAACACAAGATTCTTTAACGCAGGCGTAGGCGATAAAATTGAAATTTTAGGGCAAACTTTTGAAGTGGTCGGAGTCTACGGCTCAACTGGCGTTTCAGATGTTATGACCCTCTACATGAACCTCACTGACGCCCAAACAATAACCAACAACGTAGGCTACATAACCAGTCTCTTAGTTTTCGCCAACGACAGTAACAGCGTTTCCGACGTGGCTAACGCTGTGGGTTCTTTGCATCCTGAACTTAACGTAGTTACCGCCCAGCAACGCTTAGATCAATTGAACGACATGAAAGAGCGTTATACCAGTGAACTTCAAAGTGCCCAGGCAACTCTAAACCAAACACAAGCCACCGCCTTCCAAGAAATCGTCGTTGTTGTTGCCGCGACAAGCTTGATTGTCTTATTTGTGATGTTGTACACGGTGCGCGAACGAACAAAGGAAATCGGCACTCTCAAAGCCATTGGTTTTAGCAACCGCAACATTCTAAGCCAATTCATGCTCGAGGGCATCCTGCTCAGCGTCGTAGCCGGCGTAGTTGGCATTGCAATAGGCACCATAGCAGCGCCCTTCATATCCTCCCTTTTAGTTCCAACTGTAAACCCCGCCGGTAGCGTGGGCTTCAGAGTTGGCACAACCGCCGCTACGTCAGTTAACGCAGTTACCGTAGACCCACAGCTTATGTTACTCACGTTTGGCGCATCTATCCTGTTAGGCGCATTAGGCAGCCTTTACCCTGCTTGGCGCGCGTCAAGAACAAGACCTGCGGAGGCTATGAGATATGAGTGAGTCAATTTTGAAAGTTGAAGGCGTAACAAAAGTTTACACACTTGGGAAACGTAACGTCCACGCCCTTTCAAACTTGAATTTACAAGTGAAAAAAGGGGAGTTCGTGGCAGTCATGGGCCCCTCAGGCTCAGGGAAAACCACTTTGCTCAACGTACTTGGATGCATCGACAAACCAACCACTGGTAAAGTAATCTTGGACAACGTCGATGTTGCTAACTTGCCCGAGTCTGAACTCTATAAAATTCGAAGAAACAAAATCGGCTTTGTGTTTCAAAGCTTCAACTTGCTGCCCTATTTGAACGCCCGAGAAAACGTTGAGTTGCCTATGGAAAACAACGGAAAATCAAAGAGTGAACGACAAACCAAAGCTAAAACGCTGCTGGCCATGGTTGGCTTATCTGGAAGAGAAGAACACCGCCCTCAGCGGTTGAGCGCAGGTGAACAGCAGAGGGTCGCCATAGCCCGCGCCTTAGCAAATGACCCTGCTATTATTCTGGCTGACGAACCCACAGGGAACTTGGACAATAAAAACAAGCAGGAAATCATAAAGTTGCTTGCAAACCTAAATCTCACTCAGGGAACAACCATAATCGTGGTTACCCACGACGGCCAAGTGGCTTCACACACTGAACGTATGCTCTTTCTAAGAGATGGAAAAATAACACGTGAAAAGAACGGTCTCCACTTAGCAAAGAAACTGCTGTGTCCCAACTGTGGAAGCAAACTGCAAGCTGCCGACGTAAAATGTCTAGGCTGTGGAAAAAGTTTCGATACAAACATAAAAGAGCACTCTGATTCACCCTTTGAAGAGGAGGTTGAAAACTAATGGCAACCCCTGATCTTTCGC
>JBNVCD010000229.1:0-2064 GCA_050410875.1 Bathyarchaeia archaeon
GCCAAAAGGATTAGCGTAAGTTCCTTGCGTAAGACACCGAAAAGCAGCGGAATCGCGACGATTGCAGGTAAACCTAGCCACGCCGTCATGATGGGGCTTGCAAGATCGACGAAATAAGGCATCAAACCCGACAGCGCAAACGCCTCAATTACCACGCTGCCAACTATGATTATGGGGAAAGCAACATACACGAAATCTTTGGTACGGTTCCAAGTTTTGATAACCAGCGTCTTCAACGAGGGCTTCTTGTAGCTGGGCATCTCCATAATTAACCCCACAGGTTCTCCAGGTAAAACTTTGAACGCGACTCTGCCTAACGCGAAAACCAAAACTAGATCAAAAACATACAACCCCACTACTGCAGCTAACCCCACGTATTGCCCAACTAAACCTAGAATCACAACTGTTCGGGCGGCACAAGGAATTAACACTACAACAAACGCGCTAAGTAAACGTTCCCGCTGTGTTTCCATAATTCGACAACCAATACATGCAGGAACAGTGCAACCGTAACCTAATATCAAAGGAATGAAAGCTTTGCCATGAAGCCCAATTTTGTGCATGAGGTTATCCATAAGAAACGCAGCCCTAGGTAAATAGCCGCTGTCCTCAAGCAACGCTAAAACCACGTAAAACGGCACAATGTAGGGCAACGCGATCGTTATGCCTGAAACAAGCCCTCCCAACACGCCTTTCACAAGCAAATCAACCGCCACTACAGGTAAGACCGGCGCAATTAACCCTTCAAAACTGTCAGATAACCACATGAGGCATTCATCAAGTAAACGCGAAAGGTAATTTCCCCCAGCAAAAATAACTCCGAATGTTGCTGCTACAACAGCCCCCAAAATCAGGTAACCCAATAGTTTATGGGTAGTAATAGTTGACAACGTCTGTTCTACACTGATTTTTGGTTCTGCCTCAACCGTTACGGCATCTTTGACAATTTTGTTAGATAGAGTGTAACGTTCAGAGGCTACGACAACCTGCGCGCTTTCACCATGAACTTTTTCAAGCTCCACCGTTAAATGCTCCACCCGCTTTAGGACAGCATCGGCATCAGCAGAGGCGTTTACTTTTTCAGTTATATCAGAATCTTTCTCCAACAGCTTTATTGCAATCCAACGAGCAGGATACACCATGCAAAGCTGAGGCAGCTTGGAAGCCACCAACTTTTGAACCTCAGCGATTTTTGTTTCAAGTTCTTTGCCGTAGACAATGTTCGTAGTCGACTGTCTTCTTTTTTCGGCAGCTTCACTCACTACAACGGAGAGTAACTCGGTTATGCCTTTCCCTGCAACCGCTACGGTAGGCACAACTTTGACGCCTAAAAACTTAGATAGCTTCGTCACATCGATTTTTAGACCTTTCTTTGCCGCAAAATCGACCTGGTTGAGCGCAATAACGAGAGGAACTTCCAACTCTAAAAGTTGCAGTGTTAAATACAGATTCCGCTCAAGCGCTGACGCGTCCACAACATTGACGATAAGATCAGGTTTTTCGGTGGCTAAATACTCACGTGAAACAAGCTCCTCCATCGAGTAGGCAGAAAGCGAATAAATTCCAGGTAAGTCAACCACACGTATAGTGCGCCCTTTAAAATGTAGGGTTCCTTCGGCGCGCTCTACCGTTTTACCTGGCCAGTTACCTGTAACCTGGTTTAAACCTGTAAGCTGATTAAAGATAGCGCTTTTGCCCACGTTGGCGTTTCCAGCTAAAGCCACAACTAACTCTTTTTCTCTTCGAACCTTCGGAGGCACATCGGGCGCGCACTTATTTCCGCAAGCGCACGCATTTTCTGCAAAACTAATTTTCATGGGGAGGTACCCTTATTGGTTGAACAAAAACTTTCAAAGCTAATCCGTACCCTAACGCGAGAGCTACGCCACGAACTTCAATTTCTACTGGTCCATGAAAAGAACATTTGCGTAGCATTTTTACTTCACAACCAGGTGTTAAACCCATCTCGGTCAACCTACGCGTAGCACCTAAACCGCCAGCTAAGCGGGTCATGATCCCTTTTTCGCCTTCTTTCAACTCCACAAGGCTCACTTCTTCAGAACC
>JBNVCD010000022.1:0-9538 GCA_050410875.1 Bathyarchaeia archaeon
GGTGTATTAGCTACGCCGAACCAAACTTTCCCGTTTTCTCTCACATTAATCTCTATCATTTCTGAAATCTCGCCAGAGCAATTTCAACTCTAACTTCGTCATTGACATTTTATCCATGTTTTTGTACTCTTAATTGATAGATTAACCTTAATAGTTTGTCTTGAGTATATCACCCAGAAAAAGGTGTAAAGCCATGGAAGAATATCGTTCACACTTACAATCTGAATCTCAAGCGCCAAACGGGATGGCTTGGGTTCCAGGCGCCACCACAGTGGGCGTAGTTTGCCAAGACGGCGTAATACTTGCTGCTGAAAAACGTGTTTCATACGGCTACTTCATATCAAGCAAAGGCGGCAAAAAAGTCTTCAAAATCACCGACTGCATCGGCGCCGCCTGCGCCGGCTTAGTCAGCGACATGCAGGTTCTCGTCCGCGACGTGGAAGCTAACGCGAACCTGTTCAGCATGGACGTTGGTAGAAGAATCAGTGTTCGGGCAGCTGCAAAACTCATGTCTAACATACTCTTCAACAGGCGCATGGCTCCGCTGATAACGCAGACAATTGTTGGCGGCTTGGATGATGAGGGGCCATCTCTTTGGGTACTAGACGTTCTTGGCTCAGTTTTGCCTGATGATTACGCGGTTGTAGGCTCAGGCGCAGAAGTAGCCATAGGCGTTCTCGAAGAAGGCTACAACAAAGAAATGAAAGTTTCCGAAGCCAAAGAACTCGTAACCAGAGCTATAAAATCAGCCATCAGCCGAGACGCCATGAGCGGAGACGGCATCGACTTCCTCATCATAACCAAAGACGGCATAACCGAAGAATCCGTAAAGTTTTAACCCCTGCCCTCTTTCTCTGCGCCTCAACAAAATTAATCTTAAATGATTCTTTAGACAACTGTTTCTAAAGGGTGTAGCATGTGCCGTTTGAACTAACTGACGCCGAGGGCAAATTCCTAGTGAAGTTGGCGCGTCAAGCAGTACAAGAATACCTGACAGCAGGGAAAACAGCTACGCCGCCCAAAGATACCCCAAAAAAACTCTTCGAAAACTGCGGCGTATTCGTCACCATCAACACTCTCAAACACGGCGAGTCCCAACTACGCGGCTGCATAGGCTACCCTTACCCGACAAACCCTCTGGTTGAAGCCGTCATTGACGCCGCCATAAACGCTGCCACCGAGGACCCACGCTTTTACCCCCTGCAACCATCTGAACTGAACGAGGTAATTTTCGAAGTCAGCGTGCTTACCCCTCCCGAAGTAGTGCAAGTGGATAACCCGCGGGACTTGATGAAGAAAATCAAAGTTGGCAAAGACGGATTAATCATAGAAAAAGGCTTCCATAAAGGGCTGCTCCTGCCGCAGGTGCCTGTGGAATGGGGCTGGAACGAAGAAGAATTCCTGTGTCAATGCTGCCTAAAAGCAGGTTTACCCCCCGACAGCTGGCTCACAAAAGGCACCGCAATCTACAAGTTCACGGCGATAGTGTTCGAGGAAGCAACGCCGAACGGCGAAGTAAAACGTAAAAACCTAAGCGAAACCTAAAGCCGCTATCTTGCGGCGTCTTCAATTATCTCCACCGCACGTTTTAACCCGTCATACCTGTTTGAAACCCTGTTTAAAGCTTCAATTCTGCTCTTGAACACCTCATAGTTTTCTTCTATCCGCTCAATAGCCGACTTCAACAGCGCCCCACTCGACGCAATTAACGAACACCCCATCTCCTGCAGCTTCATCGCATTCGCCAACTGCTCAGGCTGCGTAGGGATCAAAACGCTTGGTTTAGCATACTTTACAGTTTCAAAACATGTTATGTGCCCGCCACTAAAAACAACCATAGACGCGTTTCGCATAAATTCCTCACGCTGCTGCGGTGAAAGCCAACTGTAAACTTTACAGCCGCCGACCCTCCCAGTTTTTCTTTCGTTTGGCGCACCTAAACTTACTATGCTTTCGCCCTTCATTTCTTTAAGTGTCGGAATCAACAGCCGCAACAGTTTAGCTCTGGTGCCTAAGGGTCCACTAACAGGCGCAAACACATATTTTTGTTCGCCATATGTCGGTTTAACATCAAAAAAACTGCCTACAAACTCAGTTTTACCTGCAATTCCGACATTAGTCAGGTCGCCTATGTTGTATTGGCATATGGTGTTTGGAGGCGGGTTGTCGGGAATTATGATTTTTCTGCAGGCTTTGACATAGCGTTCCGTGAATCTTTCGCCTGGACTCAGAAATGTCGAGAGGTTTCTGCTAGGCCGCACGACATTTGTTATGTAGACTGCTGGAATTTTCCACCGATGCGCCAGCCTCAACGCGTGGATGTCGCCGTCTGCTATGATTACGTCGGGTTTAACCTCGTAGATGGGCTGTCTCAGGTCGTAGTAGCGGTGAATGGTTTCCATGGCGCTGGAGTTTTTTGTCTCAAACTTTCCCGCGTCACTGTTAAAGTAGGGCAGTGGAAAAAAGATGTTGATGAGTGACGCTGACGTGATTATGCCGCTGCTGTTTTCGTACCAAGCGACAGGGGTCGCGGGGTAAACGTTTTTGAACTCTCTTCTGAGCAACTGGTAGGCTTTCCCGCCTGAGAAGAAAAACAATTCATGCCCCCGCTGCTCTAACCTTTTACCTAAAGCAATAGTCCTCGAGGCATGTCCTAAACCTAGCTCAGAGCAAGCATACATCAGTCGCATGTTCAAACATTGTAATGTAGGCTTTATTTTACTTATCCTTCCACTAGACGGAAGATTGAACTTTTAATTTTCAAAAGCAAGCGTTTTAAGCTTAAACGCCAAGAGTAGTTGCTATGTTTGTCCCCCGCAAAATTCTGGAAGAGAAGCTCCTCAAACTGCTCGCCGAAGACGTAGGCCAAGGCGACGCAACCAGCGACGCCGTAATCCCATCCGGCTTAGAAGCCACCGCCGAGGTCATCGCCAAAGCCAACGGCGTTGTCGCAGGCATCGAGGAAGCAACTGTCCTCGCAGAGGCTTTAGGTCTAAAAGTAAATGCCGCAGTGGCAGACGGTTCAACAGTTAAAAGTGGTCAAGTGTTTATGCAGATCCACGGCGATGCAAAAACCATACTCGCCGTAGAACGCACCTTACTCAACGTGGTATCCCGTATGAGTGGGATTGCCACTGCCACAAGAGACTTAACCGAGAAACTCAGAAAAGCCAACTTGCCCCCAAAAATAGCCGCCACCCGCAAAACTGCGCCGGGGCTACTCTTTTTTGACAAAAAAGCAGTCGTCATAGGCGGCGGCGATGCCCACAGAATGCATTTAGACGACATGGTTCTGATAAAAGACAACCATGTTGCATTAGCCGGAAGTTTAGAGGAAGCTATCCACCGTGCAAAACAACACGTTTCCTTCAGCACTAAAATCGAGGTAGAAGTGGAAAATCCACAGGACGCCCTAAAAGCGGCAGAGTTAGGCGCTGACATCGTAATGTTAGATAACTTTTCTCCTCAACAAGCCAAAGAAGCAGTTGCCCTGCTAAAAAAAGGCGGCTTTTTTGGCCGTGTACTTTTGGAGGCAAGCGGCGGAATTACACCCGAGAACCTTTTCGAGTTCGCCT
The DNA here is from genome assembly GCA_050410875.1 of Bathyarchaeia archaeon. Classification (GTDB taxonomy): domain Archaea; phylum Thermoproteota; class Bathyarchaeia; order Bathyarchaeales; family Bathycorpusculaceae; genus JADGNF01. Next base: position 3,576 of record JBNVCD010000022.1, read on the forward strand.
CAGCGGGTGTTGACGTGATAAGTCTGGGCGAATTAACTCACAGCGTGAAAGCACTGGACCTCAGCTTGGAAATCGCAAAAGCATAGCTCGCTTTTTTTGCTTATCCTTCTCATTTATATGCCCGCTACAAGAATCCAAAGTACAATGAGGTTCATTGTGGAATGCGCGGTGGCAGCAGCCACATAACTCCATCTGTAATTGATGTAACCCAACACTAAACCACTTGACATCGCGGCGAGTATGTAGACTACTTGTGGGTCAAAATGGAAGAGCCCAAAAACCAAAGACGACAAAACCAGCGCAGGAACAAATGAGTATTTACGGGCGAGAGCGTTTTGCAGGAAACCTCTGAAGGCGAATTCTTCACAGAAACCCGCCAGCAACAACGATGACGCAACCGCAATAAACCCCACCGTGGAAGTGCTCAGATTGGCAAGTAAAGCGTTTGATTCCTCTACAGCTTGGCTTACACCGAAAACTACAGTTAACGCCTCAGAAACAACAATGTTGAGAAACAACAACACGACTCCAAAGGTGAGCCCAATAGTGACGTTTCTTAGATTTAGGTTTACACCGATGTAGCTTTTTATGTTTATACGCTTAGCCAGAAGATAACCTAATGGAACAAGAAGAATGATGAGTTCACCGACTATAAGAGCAGCCGCCGTCCCCAAAGTTAAAAGAACAACTGCGCCCAAAACTGCAGTAAGCAAAAACGTTGCAGTTATGACCAACGCCACTTCTAACATTGGGGCTTCGCTGCGCTTTTGAAGCAGCGGTGATTGTTCAACCTGAGTTTCCACCACGTTTTACCCCTGTGAACCATTCAAACTTTTGCTATCCAACTCTAAAAGAGTTACGCCAACTTTGGTGCTTCCAATTGGCTTATTAAAAAGCGCCTGCTTTTCTATGAAAAAAGAAAACATACGCTAACCTGCTTAACTGCTATAATAGAGAAGCACCGCCGTTTAATTCTAACCCTCAATTGGTGCCTAACGTTAAACAAGAAAAAAGGTTTTATGTTGACTGCTTTTTCTCTTCAGCGTTGCCGTTGAGGGCAGTTAACACATTCATGCCGCCTATTACTGCGTCCATGCTAGCCATCACGATGTCTTCCCTGACACCTGTAGCAGTGGCTGTTTTGTTCCCTTTGCGCATGCGCACAACAACTTCAACCATGGCGTCGGTGCCGCCAGTAATGGATTTCACGTGGTACTGCTCTAGCACGATGGGTTCAACCTCAAGCACTGCGCTCTTCACCGCGTTTATTGCTGCGTCTACTGGTCCTACTCCCACAGCTGCGCCTCTTACTTCTTTGTCTTTCAGCTTAAGCTTCACCGAAGCCGTAGGTGTAACCTTGTTTCCTGAAACAACCGTGACCTCTTGCAGCTGTATCGCTTTTGGCTTCCCCCCTCCCGTGACAGCCTCCGCAATTGCCAATAAATCAGCGTCGCTGACCGTTTTACCTTTGTCGCCTACACTTTTGACACGAAGCCAAATCTCTTTCAGCTGCTCCTCAGTCGGATGCAACCCCATAGCTTCAACGGCTGCTTTGATGGCGTGGGAGCCTGAATGCTTACCCGGCGCTATACGCCTAGACAAACCGACCATGCTGGGGTCGTAGGGCTCATAAGTGATTGGGTTCTCCAGTAAACCCTGCGTATGAATGCCTGACTCGTGTGTAAACGCGTTTTCACCCACAATTGCTTTGTTAGGCTGAACCGGTACACCTGTAAGTCTAGAAACCAGCTGTGACGTGCTGTACAGCAACTCCGTTTTTATGGCAGTGTCAACGTTGTAGAGAGCTTTAAGCGAAACCACAATTTCTTCCAAAGAAGCATTGCCTGCACGTTCACCTAAACCGTTAATGGTGCAGTGTACTTCACTGCATCCCGCGCGTAACGCCGAGATGGAGTTGGCAACCGCCATGCCAAAGTCATTATGGCAATGTACGCTCACGGGAACCGGTAAACTGGAAACAAGATCGTGGTAGAACTCGTAAGATTTTTCCGGTGTTAAAACACCCACCGTGTCGCATGCGACAACGCGGTCTGCCCCCGCCTCTATCCCAGTCATGAAAACCTTTTTCAGGTAGCTTCTGTCGCTTCGCGTGGCATCTTCAGCTGAAAGCTCCACTATCAAGCCACAGCTCTTAGCATGTTTAACACAGTCCTCAGTTATCTTGAGCACTTGCTCGCGGGTCTTCTTCAACTTCCAATCTATATGAATGTCGCTTGTAGGAATAACTAGGTGAATGCTGTCAGCGCCAGCTTTAGCTACCGCGTCTATGTCGCCTCTGGTGCCTCGGGAGCAACTGCAAATCTCCGCTTTCAATCCTGCCTCAGCAATAAGCTTGACAGATTGCATTTCACCTTCAGAAACAGCTGCGAACCCTGCTTCGATTATGTCTACCCCAAGTTCGTCGAGGCGTTGAGCAATCCTCAGCTTGTTTTCAGGAGTCAAAGAGACTCCGGGAGTTTGTTCACCATCACGAAGGGTGGTGTCTAAAATTTTTATTTTTTTCTGGAAACAATTAGGGCTGGATAAAGCGATACCCCATTTTACATCTCTCACGTTGCTCTTTCCAAAGCAGCACTCGCAGATATATAATTTATGGTTCACTCATCCTCCCCAACTTTACTCGTCGCCCTCCTTCTTCTTGTCCACTTAACTTTCGCAAAAGACTTAACAGTTGCATGTTCTAATAGTGTGCTACATACGACGTTTGCATCAGAGGTCTGAAAATTGAGAAGTGATGAAGTTAAATGTGGAGTTGAAAGAGCAGCTCACAGATCACTACTAAAAGCTTTAGGGCTCACCGACAAAGACCTATCCAAACCCTTCATAGGGGTAGTTAACAGTTACACCAACATAGTTCCCGGTCACATTCACCTACGCAACATAGGAGAAGCCGTAAAGGAAGGCATCGTAGCCGCGGGAGGAACTCCCTTCGAATTTAACACGATAGCAGTCTGCGATGGCATAGCCATGGGACACGAGGGCATGCGTTACTCTCTGCCTTCTAGAGAGTTGATTGCCGACTCAGTTGAAATAATGATGCAGGCGCACCGCCTAGACGGTATGGTGCTCATTTCAAACTGCGACAAAATCACGCCTGGCATGCTCATAGCCGCCGCCCGACTCGACGTGCCAGCAATCTGCGTCACAGGCGGCCCAATGGCTTCTGGGAGAATCAACGGCAAAAAAGTAGGTGTAAACAACGTCTTCGAAGCCGTCGGCCAAGCGTTTTCTGGAAAAATCGACAACGAGCAACTAGCAGCCCTTGAAAACGCTGCTTGCCCCGGCTGTGGTTCCTGCAACGGCTTATTCACCGCTAACACAATGGCTTGCATGACCGAAGCTTTAGGCATGTCTTTGCCCTACTGTGCCACAGCGTTGGCTGCAAGCGCCCTAAAACTTCGCATAGCAAAAGAGACAGGCGAAAAAATCGTCGAGTTAGTGCAGAAAAACGTGAAGCCCTCAAGCATACTCACTAGGGCAGCCTTTGAAAACGCCGTCGTCGTAGACACAGCCCTCGGTGGCTCCACCAACACGGTGCTGCATCTCTCCGCTATCGCCAGAGAAGCCGGCGTCTCACTTCCCATAGACCTGTTTGATGAAACCAGCAGACGCGTGCCCCACTTGAGCAACATGGTTCCAAGCGGACCCCACGACATGGAAGAGTTAGGCAACGCAGGCGGTCTACCCGCACTCATGAAGGAACTCCGCTCTTTCTTACATCTAGATGCCCTCACAGTCACAGGTAAATCAGTTGCCGACAACATAAAAACCGCTCAAGTCGCCGACCCCGAGGTAATCCGCCCCCTAACAAATCCCGTGCACAAGGAAGGAGGCATAGCAATACTCAAAGGAAACCTTGCACCAAAAGGCGCAGTCGTGAAGGCAGTGGCGGTTTCCCCAAAAATGCTCAAGCACCGTGGACCCGCCAAAGTTTATGACTCTGAAAAAGAAGCAGAAGAAGCCATGAAACGCCACGAAGTCAAAGCAGGAGACGTCGTCGTCATCCGCTATGAGGGACCAAAAGGCGGACCAGGCATGCCTGAAATGCTCATACCGACAGCCACCATATCCGGTATGGGGCTAAGCGAAAGCGTAGCCTTGATTACGGACGGCCGCTTTTCAGGCGCAACACGTGGACCCTGCATCGGCCATGTGTCTCCTGAAGCTTTTGAAGGCGGCCCAATAGCCGTCATCGAGAACGGCGACATAATCAGCATCGATATTCCCAACCGTATTTTAAACGTGGAGCTATCCGAGCAGGAACTTCAGAAGCGACTGAAGGCTTGGAAGCCCAAACCAAAGAAGATCACCAAAGGTTACCTTTCTCGGTATGTACCCACCCCCACCGAGTAGAATTCTCCCCCTTTTCTTTGTTTTGAGTTATTTTCTTTGGGTTAGCCTTAAATCTCTCAGATAACCCTGTTATTATTTAGCGGCGTGGCAAATGCGTAGAACCAGTTTATTCATAATCATCACAGTGGTTGCATTGTCTTCTTTAGGCGTGGTGCTCTTTACCGCTTATTACGTGTTGAGTGCGGCGACAACACAGCAATATTACTCCAACTGGATGGGGCAGATGTGGGGCAGCATGATGGGCGGCGGCATGATGAATGAAAACGGCGTAGTTCAAAATCAAAACTCAATAGCATCCTATTTTGGGTTTGCATTTCTGATTCTGGTAGGCGTTGCCGTGGTAGGCATTGTAGGTATGGTTTATTTCTTTCTTTTCCCTGAAATTCGACCTACTCCAGTTAATGTCCCACCTTTAGCTGGGGGCTCTCTTCAGGCGCCTGCAAACGTGGTCTCGGCTTACGAGTCTGTGTTGAAAACGTTACATCCTAATGAACGCAAAGTAGTTGAAGTGCTGAGAAGCCACGGCGGCAAGTACCTGCAGAAGTACATACGCAGCGAGACAGGGTTTAGCAGGCTCCAAACTCACCGTATCTTGGCAAGGTTAGCGGAACGCGGTGTAGTCCTGCTGGAGAAGACAGGCAACACAAATATGGTTCTGCTGGCAGACTGGCTCAAGTGACTCTGTTGTTTTGTTCTTTTGCGCGTTTTGCGTGCTCATTCCCCTTTCAGTTGTAACCTGTTTTTCCATCTAAACCGATTTCGGAGTAGGCTGCTTAAAAACTGAGCTTTTCCCAAAGAAAACAGGCGTGCGGAAATGCAGAAAAAGCAGACTAAATTTAAATAAAAAATCTTTCATATGTTGAAGGCATGACTCCCAAAGCACACAGAGTTAAACCCTCGAACGTTAAAGCTCGAAGCCGCAAAATGAAACTCGCTGCATTAGGAATAGTCGGCGTTTTTGTGATACTGCTTGCGGCGTACATCATGCTAAATCAAACAGGCACTGCTACAAACTCTTCAAGTGACTCTTCTCCAGCAGATACCTTCCCTTCGCTGTCGCCTTCGCCGAACCTAAACATTTCAGACTACAACAAAGTGCTGCTTGTCACAACGATGGGTAACATAACAATTCAACTGCGTAGCGATATGCCCATAACCGTAGGCAACTTCAAAAATTTGGTTCAGCAAGGAGTCTACGACGGCACAATATTCCACCGCGTCATAGCCAATTTCATGATACAGGGCGGCGACCCCACAGGCACAGGCTACGGCGACCCCTCCATACCTACCATTCCTGATGAATTCACTGCTTTCAACCAAAATAACCGTGGCACCGTAGCCATGGCAAACGCGGGTCCAAACACGGGAAGTAGCCAATTCTTCATAAACGTCGTCAACAACAACTACCTCGACAGTAAGCACCCTGTTTTCGGCACAGTGATTTCAGGCATGGACGTAGTAGACGCCATATCCAGAGTCGCCACAGACGCCAACGACAGACCACTGCAAAACGTCACCATAATTAAAGCTGAACTTATACCCTAAAAACCATCACTTCATTTTTTAACTAAAAAATAAGTTGTATATTA
>JBNVCD010000022.1:9548-13848 GCA_050410875.1 Bathyarchaeia archaeon
TTTTGGCTTGGAGCCAATTTCCACAACAAGGATGTTAACTTGGAAGCGCTTGCCGTTTGCCTCCATTTTTCCCTGTGCATGGTAGCCCTTGCTTCCCGTTTTGAAGTCTTTTTTGCTGAGGATAAAATTTTGTTTTTCTCCTGCTAACTGAACTGTTGCCATATCTACATCGCTCATTATAACGTCACCACTTCGGTACTGAATAGTAACAATCTTAGGTTTATCCTTTTTCACCTTTTCGCTTCCCATGTAATCCCATGTGTTATGCAAAATTACAAAAACGCGGCAACCGACTTCCTCTGCGCTTTTCTATAAACGCGTTTTACCGTTTCACACGTGTAAGCTTTTCAGGAAACCTTATAACTCATTTTTCTGCTGGACCGCAAATGAATTATACTTAGCCAGCAGACTAACAGTATTGAGGGAAATCTGTTGGCTGGAGAAGAATTCTTTACGTCTCTGGGTCTCTGGTTTATCCGCGCCCTTATTTCAAGTTTAATTTGCCTACTCATAGGCTACTTCGGAATCAAAGCTCTAACTTACATAACCACCGAAATTAACGAGTTTGAAACAATCAAAGGCAACGCCTTAGCAACCAGCCTGTTTGTCGGCGGCTTCTTAATCTACGCCGGCCTTGTGGTTTACGGCTCCATGGTTAACCCGTTCTTTTTATCCCAAACAGTCATGATAGGCGCATATTTTAACCTGCAACGGCTACTTGTTGTAGTCTTAAGCTTCTTTGTCAGCCTCTTCTTCGGCTGGTTATTCTACCTCGTTTTCGCCAAAGCAACTCCATTCGGAGTAGATTTAGACGACATAAACAAAAACCCCACAGCTGTAGGTGTTTTCCTCTTCTGCTACCAAGTTTTCTTAGGGTTACTCGTTTTCGCAAGCCTAACCCTGCCCATAGGTTAAGCCGAGGAAACCCCATGGTTCACATGAGGCGTTTACTCCTCCTCTTTTTGCTTCTCAACTTTTTAGCTCTACAAATATACTCCGTCTTTGCTCTTCCAAGCTCCAACTTCACTAAGTCAAACGGCTACTGGTTCGACGACTGGGACATCAACCGCAACTACTATGCAGGACGCAGCGGCTATCTGCCCAACATGGCATATGAAACACTGGATGAAAACAAAGAGTTAGCCTTCAGCATAGGCGAATCCTTCAAAGAAAACTACCCAACAAAAACCACGCGGGCTATCGCCATCTTAAGATACGTTCAAAAATGGACTGAATACGGCTACGACGAAGAAAACGTCTTCCGAGAAGGCGTTGCCCAAGACGAATGGGCGTGGAACGCCGACGAAATGGCACACGCCTTCAACGAAACCAGAGGAATAGTGGCAACAGGCGACTGCGAAGACCTAGCTTTCCTCTGCGCTACCATCTACAAAGGCGCAGGCTTCGACGTTGCCGTCGTAGATGCACCCGGCCACGTTGCACTGCTGATTTGGTTGCCTGAATTCGCCAACGCAGACAACTACTGGGACATACCAGGAGATAACCGCGGCGCAGGCTGGATATGGGTTGAAGCCACAGGAGACGCCAACCCGCTTGGTTGGACGCCTCCAGACTACGAAAACGGTGAATGGACCGCTTACCCAATAGGCTACATCGAACCTATCCCAGAGCCCACGTTGCAGCTGCCGTTAAACGAGCTAATCGTGGCAATCGTTGTTATAGTCGCCATCTTGTCCATGCTGCTAGCAGCGTTAAAGGCGCGTTCCACAAAAACCATGCAAGCATACTGGCCACCTCCGCCGCCTCCGCCACCATGAAAATTCAAAAATGCGCGGTAGCGGCATTTGCCAACCGCCTATTTTGCAGAACATCAAAACTTAACGCTTCCGAAACGCTTTTATTTGAGAATCCGATGTCTCTTTGAACAGGTTCGAGGCTATACATATGAACAGAAACCTACAAGCAAAACCTGTTTTTACACGAATGTATAGCTTCGAGTACAGCTTTTATTATTACTTTAACTAAAGCCCAGAGCAAAAAATTTTGAGGAGTTCTGGGCGCAGGATGGTTGTGAAATGAAAAGTGAAAATTCTTGCAAAAAAATTGTGGTCAAATACGGTGGTTCTAGCCTTTCAGATCCAGAACGTCTGTGTAGAGCTGTCTCGGCAGTTGCAAATGAAGCAAAAAAAGGCACTCAAATAGCCGTTGTTGTTTCAGCCATGGGCAAAACAACCGACGTGCTGCTGAATGCCGCCAAAGGCACCTCTAACGGCAAAATGGCAAAGCACGACTTGGATGACATTCTCTCGATGGGTGAGCGGACCAGTGTCCGAATCTTCTCTGCTGCACTCAAAACCAACGGTGTAGACTCGCGTTACTTTGACCCCATCGATAACGACTGGCCAATTATAACAGACGCTTCATTCTCCAACGCAAATCCTCTGAGGCAAGAATGCGAAAAACGAATTCGCCAACACGTGCTGCCTCTCATCGAGAAAGGAGTAGTGCCTGTCATCGCAGGTTTCGTGGGTAAAACCCTCACGGGCAAAATCACCACCTTGGGGCGCGGCGGCAGCGACACCACAGCCTTCATTATAGCTGACGCTCTGAACGCTGATGAAGTGGTGCTGGTGACAGACGCTGACGGCATCATGTCCGCTGACCCTAAAATGGTCAGTAACGTTAAAAGGCTGCCCCAAATTGACGTTAACATCTTAGTGGGGCTGGCAGATTCCGGTGCAAAATTCATTCACAGCAAAGCTTTAAAGTACAAGCCAAAATCCGTAGACGTGCGCGTCATTAACAGTTCACATGGAGACTTAACGAGAGAAGGCACAGTTATCACGGGCGCTTTAGCTACAGAGTTAGACGTTGAAGTAGCTCAGTCTTCACCTGTGGCGGAGATAACAATTGTCGGAGAAAAACTTTCAGAGAACCCCAAGCTTATCGAGGAGATTGTCTCGAAAGCTCGGCTGCACACCACCCTGTTAGGCATGTCCATGAACACTAACTCAGGTATACTTTACGTTTCCGCCGAGAAACCGTTAGACTTGCTTTTCAACGATATACACCAAACTGTGGTGCAGAACCAAGAGACGAAAGCCATGGCAGTCAAAAAAGACCTTGTGTTCCTGAAAATTCGCGGTGTCGGCTTGGAGGAAACCCATGGCATAATTGGTAAAATCTCTGAAACTCTCCGCGTAAACGGCATAAACATAGCCGGCATCTTGACAATCACGTCCAGCATACTCCTCTTTGTAGATTGGAGCGAACGTGAAAGAGCGTTAGAATTAATTAGAACCGCGTTAAGGAGCCACTAAAATGACAAGTAGAATAAAAACCCAAAAAGAAACAAAAAAGGAGATTCAAACCCATGCATCAAGGTAAAAAGCGCCGTTTATCCCGCATCTTCCAAAAAGATAACCACACAGTCATCGTTCCCATGGATCACGGCGTCACCATAGGACCCGTGCAGGGCATAGAAAAAATGCAGGACACGGTCAATAAACTTCTCAAAGGCGGAGCCGACGCAGTTTTAATCCATAAAGGCATAGCCAAACACGTCGACGTGGACGGCGCAGCGTTAATCGTAATGCTTTCAGGCGCCTCTAACCTCAGCCCCAACTTTAACAATAAAGTGCAGGTTTGCAGCGTCCACGAAGCCATAAGGCTAGGCGCAGACGCCGTTTCTGTACACATCAACGTGGGCGCTCAAGACGAAGCACAAATGCTCACCAAACTAGGCAAGGTCGCAGATGAATGCGACACATACGGGCTACCCCTTCTCGCAATGATGTACCCGCGTGGACCTAAAATTCAAAGCGAACACGCCCCAGAAGTAGTAGCGCACGCGGCAAGATTAGGCGCAGAGTTAGGCGCAGACATAATCAAAACCAACTACACAGGTACAGTAGAATCTTTCAAAGCAGTTGTTGAAAGCTGCCCTGTGCCCGTGGTCATAGCAGGAGGCGCCAAAGCCAAAACCGTAACTGACATTCTGCAGATAACAAGCGAGTCAATGCAGGCCGGCGGAGCAGGCATTTCAATTGGACGCAACATATTCCAGCATGACAACCCCACGTTGATGGTTAAGGCACTCTCCGCCATAGTCCACGGCGGCGCCTCAGTTGAGTCAGCAGCAAAAATCTTAGGTGTTTCACATTGAAAGAGCTCTGGCTTGAAATTGACGCTGAAATTCCACAAAAAACCCAATTTTTAAAGCAAGCAGCCGAAGTATGCGATGTTATTTTGCAGGAATCAAAAAGCGGCGTTGCCGTCAACAAAAGTGATCTCGCAGTTTTAACCCGCTTTGACGTTGAAGAAATCGCCAAGTTGAAGC
>JBNVCD010000230.1:0-2063 GCA_050410875.1 Bathyarchaeia archaeon
ACTGTTGGTGCTCATATCAATTTCCTCTCTTCAACAAGTGTTTTCAGTTGGTCTTCAAGCTTGATTTTCGGCGTCCATTTGAGTTCTGTTTTGGCTTTGGTTATGTCGAACCAAATTGTGTGGATGTCACCTTGCCATGAAACGTTTGTTGTTGTGATTTTTGTTTTGCCTGTGAGCTTGAGGATGTCCAGTATCATATTTGCGAGTTCTATGATTTTAGTGGTTTTCCCGAACCCCAAGTTGTAGGTTTTGCCGACTGCAGTTTCGTCTGTAGCCAGCAGGAGGGCGTCAACTATGTCGGCGACATGCACGAAATCGCGGGCTTGTTGACCTGTACCTATAATCTCGAGTTTGTTTGGGTTCCTTTGAAGTTTTTCTAAAAAGTCGTTTATCACACCGTGACAACGTGAACCGTAGACGTTGGCAAACCTGAGGATCGTTATGGGTAAGCCATATTGCATGGCGTAGATTTGGCTATACTGCTCCCCAACGACTTTGCTCAAGCCGTAGCAGCTAAACGGATGGAAACCATACTCCTCAGGTGTAGGAAGTTGAGTCGGGTTGCCGTAGATTGCAGCGCTCGAGGCGAATATGAAACGTGCATTGTCTTTTCGGGCTTTTTCGAGGACGTTGAGGGTGCCATGGGCGTTAGTTTCGAAGTCTTCGGTAGGGTTTTCCATGCTGTAGGGAACGACGACTTGAGCGGCTAGATGATAAATTATGTCAAAATTGGGCAAGTTAAGCAGAGTTTTTGTATCAAGGATGTCGCCTTTGACGAATTGAGCTTGGGGGTTGTCGGTTACGTTTTCCATTTTTCCGCTAGAGAGATTATCATAGACGGTTACTTTGGCGCCTGCTTCAAGAAGTTTTTTGGTCAGGTGGTAGCCTATGAATCCAGCGCCACCTGTGACTAGAATGTTTTTTTGTTTGAGGTGTGGCATGGGCTTGAACTCACGATAAAGCCTATATCCTATTGGATATAGTGTTAGGGTATATGTCGAAGGCGGATGCTATAAAAACTTTTAGGGATTTATTGTCTTTCCTAACTGTTGTGCCGTTGGCAAAGACAGATGAGTTTGTTTTAACTTCGGCACGCAACATGTGGTTATTTCCGTTAATGGGGGGGTTTATTGGAGTTTGCGGCGCAGGTTATTTTTTAGCCGCAGGTTCCATCTTGAATTTTTTGGTCGGACTGATTAATTCTGTGAGTGTTTTGCCTACTGAGTTACTAGTTGAAATTTTAGGCGCGGCTATGACGCTGGCGTTTTTATTGGTGTTCACGGGGTTTCAGCATTTTGACGGCTTGGTGGATTTAGGCAACGCCCTCGGTGTTAAGCGACTTGAGGACAGACGCGAGATCGCACATCGGTGGATAGTAACGGCTAAAGGCGCATTTTTAGCGATTTTTGTGGAAGCGGCGGCTGTTGCGGGTTTGTTTGTGTTGAGCGGAAATTGGGGTATTGCTGCACGCGGAATAATTGTGGCTGAAGTGGCGGCAAAATTAGCTATGGTGACGGTTGTGTGGCGGGGTAGGGCTGCTCATGAAGGTTTAGGTGCGCGTTTTATTCGGGATGCCAAGCGTAAGCTGAATTTTGTAGCTTACGGGTCAGCGGCAATTTTTGGGTTTATACTGTTGGGCGCTGCAGGCATCATTGCAGTATTGGTGTCTGTATTGTTTGGCTTCTTTATGTTGAATGTTGGAAATTACGTGTTTGGCGGTGTGTCAGGAGATATCATCGGCGCGACCAATGAGGGGGCTAGGGCTCTAGTTTTGGTTGTGGCTGCGGTAGTTTGGGTTTGGTTTTCATGGTTGTTTTTGGGAGGGGTAGGAGTTTGAAGTTGCCCGTTTTAGTTATGGCTGGCGGTAAAGGCAAACGTATGGGTTTGCCTTTAGAGAAGCCGTTGTTACCGTTTCTGGGTAAACCGCTTGTGGATTGGGTTGTTGAAGCTGCTAAGGCAGCCACCAAAGTTTCTGAAGTTTACGTTGTTACTAGTCCAAACACGCCTGAAACGGAGAAGTGGTGCCTCACTAAGGGCTGGAAGGTTCTGCGAACGGACGCTAA
>JBNVCD010000231.1:0-324 GCA_050410875.1 Bathyarchaeia archaeon
CCCAGCAGGATTACCCCTGCTGGGTTTGTCGCCGTGCACTGCCATGGTTATGTGGTGGATGTACTTGGCGAAAGGCGACATGGCACAGGGTTTGATCAACACAGCCATTAACGCCATGTTTATGCTGGTTCTTTATGCACCTCTTGCAGCGTTATATTTGGGGGTCAGCAGCATCCCTGTGCCTTGGGATCTGATAGCAATCAGCGTCTTAGCTTTCATTGCGCTACCTGTCGCCGCTGGCGCGTTATCGCGCAGGTATATAATCCGCAGAAAGGGAGAAGAATGGTTCAGTAACGTGTACACGGCGGCGGTAGGCAAGGTTTC
>JBNVCD010000231.1:334-1328 GCA_050410875.1 Bathyarchaeia archaeon
TCTTCTCTTTTGCGGGGCAAACAATCCTCAATGACCCCTTGCTTGTTGGATATATAGCGGTGCCAAATCTGCTGCATTACGTAACTATGATTGCGTGGACGTACCCTCTGGGGTACTTTTTAGGCTGGAAATACGAAAGCGCCATAGACACCACGCTCATAGGTAGCAGTAGCCACTTTGAAGTAGCCATAGCGGTGGCAGTTACACTTTACGGCATCGGTTCAGGCGCAGCACTCGCAACGGTTATTGGTCCACTGTTTGAAGTTCCACTTATGCTTTCCCTAGTTAAACTTGGGTTGCACACCAGAAAGTACTTCCCGCGAAAACGCCAAAAACTTTAACATCAAAATGACGCTTAGCACATAATCACGCAGTAGTGAGAGCTTTGATTAAACAAACAGAAAAAGAGAACGCTAAGAGAAACGGTTGGACGTTAAAGGACGCGGTTTTTGGCGTTGCAGTCCCAACGGCTGTAGCAGTACTCATCGTGTACGTTTCAACGTTGTCTACGCCTGCTCTTGTGGGACTCAAATATCCTCTGCTGGAGGCGATTGTGATAGTGGGGGTCCCTATGCTGATTGGGTTAATCTGGAATCAGTGGGCAGGGGGCGCTTCAGGCTTTATCATGGGGAGTTTTTATGCGCTCTATTATGCAGATCAACTGTATGCAGCTCAGGGCGCAACGGATGTAAGCTTGTTGGGAAACTTGGTGAGTGCTATGTTGATAGGTTACATAGCAGGTGCTTTAAACAAGCAGTCGGATAGTTACAAAAAGATGCTAATTTCAAGCGTCACAGCGGCGATTATGGGTTCTTTGATTATTTTGTGGGTTAATCAGGCTTCATCAATTGTGAACAACCCCGGCTGGGGCGGCGTAACGCTGGTTGTTTTGCCTAGAATTGCTGCGGCGTTGCTGGTGCCATTGAGTGCACAGAAGTTCTTAAAACACAGAAAAGTAACTAAAGAGCACTAAATTACTTGTTAGTTCTATTTG
>JBNVCD010000231.1:1338-2039 GCA_050410875.1 Bathyarchaeia archaeon
AAAATAAGTTTTAGATAAGCTTAGCGATGGGTGTTCTTCTTGGAGAACAGAGGTGTTCTTGGGGGAGAGCTAAATGAGAGTTTATAACCCTAAATAAAATGCAACTATAAAAGAAAGAAAGATGGAGAAGACAATATGAGTACGATAAATGGTAAAGTGTCAAGAAAAGTAATTTTGACTTTACTTTTAACAGTTTTAGCAGGTACAACCGTGTTGCTTTCGGTTCGTGCCCAAGGTGTGGTGGACAACTTCACTGTAGGGTTGTGGCATCTTGACGAGATTTTACCTGACGGTTACCGCCAGATAACTCCTGATGCTACGGGAGTGAACCACGGCATTGTAGGCGTTGAAACATCAAACATGCTTGTTGAAGGCAAGTTTGATAAGGCGTTGCGTTTTAACGGTGAAAACTTTGTGTATGTACCTATCTCATTTCTGGTTGGTTTTCCGCCTTCGCCTCAGCCGATATACATGCCCATCTCGCCTAACCTTAACATTCAAGAGGAAATCAAACTTGAAGCATGGATTAACGTGCAGGACTTCACTAACGCAACATACAATAATATAATAGTTAAATGCGATCGTCGCGATGCCTCTTGGGAAAACGTCACCCGCGTAGTTGGGTTAGCAGTAAGGTCAGGGGTTTCTGAGGACGGCACTTCAGTTCCTCAAGGCGCGTTGAGCGGCTTTGTTTTGACGGA
>JBNVCD010000232.1:0-2006 GCA_050410875.1 Bathyarchaeia archaeon
CTTGTTTATGCTCTGCTATTGAACCTTTCTCGTTTTCTTCGTTGGTAGCATACGCCGCGTTTATTGTATACATTTGTAGTGCTTCGTGGAGGGTCAGTTTTTCTTCTGGGAAGAATTGTCTAGTCACGGTCCACTGAATGGCAAGCAGAGGATTCAAAGGTTCCATAGGGCAGTCGCTTCCGCCGCAAACATTAATGCCTTGCCCGAAGAGTGTTTTGAGAGGGTAGAGCCATCTTGCGCGTTCTTTACCCAACTTTTCTATAGCAGAGTACACTGTAAATTCGGATTCACCCACTATTGGTTGCATGGAGAGAACCACGTTTTGGCGTTTGATTCTTTTGATGAGGTTTGAGTTGAAGAGTGCCGGTTGATCTATGCGATGACGACTTTTTCCACCAACAGCCTCAAGAGCGCTGAGTGCCACATCTATCGCCTTATCACCCATGGCGTGCAGAACCACTTGGAGTCTTGCATCGACTATTTTTTTGATAGTTTCCGTTAACTCGTTGGTTGCGCAAAATAATTTACCGTTCACGGCAGGAGCATTCTTGTATGGTTCAAAGAGAGCTGCAGTTCCCGAAGACAAGTAACCATCCACCAAAACCTCCACGCCGCTAACCTTCACAAAACCGCTTTGCGGTAACTCGGGGAGTTGAGTGCCCAGTAAACTTGCAGGAAATACCATGTGGATATATAGGGGCACCTGATTGTTTTCCAACAGAGCCCTCAAAACGTCGAAGTCAAGCTTTGAGGTGGCTAACCAGTGGATACTCGTTATGCCTGCAGCCACCATTTTTTGTAATGCAGCCGCTGACGCTTCTACAAGCTCTTCAAATGTGGGTTCAGGCACCTTTTGGAAAACTAAATCTGTTGCGGTACCTCGCAAAATACCTGTGGGTTCGCAGGTCTTTGCATCTTTAACGATTGAACCGCCAAGTGGGTTGGGAGTAGATTTGGTTATGCCCGCCAACTCCAGTGCTTTGCTGTTTACAACACAGACGGGTCCACACATATAGTAGAGAATCACAGGGTTGTCAGGTGCAACGGCGTCTAAATCAAAACGGTTTGGCGGACGTTTCTCAGAAAACTTGGCGTCATCCCAGCCTCTTCCCACAATCCACTTGTGCGGGGCGCTTTTAGAAAGGCGTTCTTTGAGGCGCTGCTGTAACTCTACAATTGAAGCGACATTTGTAACATCTAGCCACATGAGCAATCTGGCAAAATCTACTACATGCACATGGGTGTCAATGAATCCGGGTAACACAGTTTTGCCGTTCAAGTTGATAACGCAGGTGGCTTTGCCAATTAACGGTTTAACTTCGTCGTTACTGCCGACTTTGAGGATACGACCACCTTTAATCGCCACAGCCTCAGCGTGGGGTTTGAGTTGATTCATGGTTAAAACGTCTCCGCCTAAAAGAACTAGATCCGCCGGCACCCACGACACCCCAAGTTATTGTGAATTGTGGCGCGTGTTGCTTTAAAAAATATTTGCCTACCTCAGTGCCCTTACAAAACACATAATAGCTCGCGCCACGTCAAAACTCAGACAAATAACCTTGAGGAAAAAATGGTGAAGGCAAAAGTAACCTTGGTTAACCCACCTTACCCAGCAGGTGCGCCTCAGTCGCTTTTCATTCCGCTGGGACTTGGCTATTTAGCAGCTGTTTTGGAGGAAAACCAATACGAAGTCGACGTGATTGACTGCCAAATTTTTAAGCCTTCACCGCAGCAACTTGAAGCTCAACTGTCCAAAACAAACGCTGACATCGTGGGCGTCACAACCTCTACGCTTACCTATAGGCCGGCGGTGGAAATTGTAAAAACCGCTAAAAAAGTCCTCCCTGACGCGCTCACTGTTCTAGGGGGACCTCACGTTACAGCCCTACCTGAGCAAACCCTAACTGAGGCACCTGACGTGGACGTTGTAGTTCGAGGTGAAGGCGAAAGAACCCTTCTTGAACTTGCAGACCTCATCTCCAAAGGAGACCGCGAAGACCTCAGCA
>JBNVCD010000233.1:0-1983 GCA_050410875.1 Bathyarchaeia archaeon
TGGAAGTGCACGTATGCAGAGAAGTGAGCAAACGAGATCCTACCTAGGAGACCAACACCGTGAGGAAAGCGGTGCGGAATTTAAGTGCGATGGATGTGGGAAAAGTTTTGTGAGTCCTCTTTTGGCTACTGTCTCGTCAAACGGGAACGTGCAGCAGTACTATGCTTGCCCAAGATGCATAACGAGAGTTAACAAGGCTGATGCGCGAGCAAGAGAGGAGCCGAGGATCGTGGTTGGCGCGGCGAGGAGACTTGAGAAGCCTAGGGAAGAGGCTGGATGTAGCCATTTTGTCGGCTACTTGAACAGGCGCCCGAAGAATATGCCGATTCCAGATGAGTGCTTGACGTGCAGCAAGATGGTTGAGTGCTTGCTTCACTAGAAGAAGCCTGCAAAAACAGATTGGTTTTCTTTTTAGCTCTTGAGGTTTAACAGGGTTTGTGGTTATATAGCATAAGGTGTATCAAGTTATCAAGAGCTGAGCCTATTGTTTCCCATCAGGGATTTGAATCGTTCTTTCACGACGCCTCACGTGAATCGCTTGCTGCTGATTGCGAACGTTTTGATTTTTGCAGTTTACTGGTTTTCGGCTGAAAACATTTTTCTTGACAGCAGATTTGCAGCCGTCATTGAGCAGCGGTTTATTATGTTTCCTTACGAAATTACTGAAGGCGCAAACTACTATACTTTGTTTACCTCGATGTTTATGCATGCAAACTGGTTTCACCTCTTCAGCAACATGCTTTTTCTCTTTATCTTCGGAGACAATATTGAAGACGCAATGGGACACTTCAGCTATCTGCTGTTCTATCTTGTTTGCGGGCTGGCAGCCGCATTCGCACACATCTTCAGCATTGTTTTCGGCTTGCCTAACAGTGGAAGCCTCTTGGACGGCGTGGTTGGCGCTTCTGGCGCAATATCCGGCGTATTGGGCGCTTATCTTGTGCTTTACCCGAAGGCGCGGATTTTGACGTTGGTTTCTTTTGTCATACTTCCTGTTCCGGCGCTTTTCTTTCTGGGTTTCTGGTTTGTCATGCAGTGGCTTTCCGTGTACTTTGATGTTTCAGGCGGGATTGCTTACTGGGCGCACATAGGGGGTTTTGTAGCTGGAGTTGTGCTGGGTTTGACTTTTGGGCGCTGGAGAAAGAAGCAGAGGGCAGCGCTTTTTCGTCTTTAGTTAAAGGATTTGCGTGAAAAGGGGTCTGTCCGTCATGAGTTCCTCATCTTTCCCATATCAGTCTGGGACGGCTACATCATCCCCCTACGAGAATAGATCAGGAAGTTGTATTTTAACACCTTCCCCACCACAACCGTTGGCACTATACTCTGGATAAAAAGGAACACCTACGAGGACACAACAATCGAAGCAACAGCCAAACGACTCAAACACCTACGAAAAAACTGTATTTTGGCAGACTCTGAAAGCGTAAAAGCATTCATAGCAAACAAGAAATGAAGAGTTTAGATGTTTCTATTTTGCTGTTTTCTCACAGTTTCAATGTAGCTTGCGACTGCAAGCTCCAACTCGCTCATCTTAAACGTTGTTAAAGTGGGAACAGCCTCTCTGTTACCTTCTGAAGATTTAGCTGTAAGGTAGATCGCTGCGACAAGCGTTGCAGCGGTCGCAATAATGTATAGCCATATAAATACGCCGTTGACATTTGTCACTGCCATGTACAGTGTTGGAAAGAAGATTAGGGCTGAAATTGCAAATACCTCAAGCCAGAGCAGAAAGCATGTTTTCGCAACGCTGGACATTAACATCGCCTCTCTTGTAGATGCGTGATGTAAATTTGTCATTGTGCCTTACGCAAGCGAGATCGCGATCGAAGCGACGGAAGACCCTTTTTAATCAGTATCCTTGGCTTCAGTTCGCGTCTTTTTTGACACCGATCCAGTGAAGCTTTCTATTACACCTATTATTTACTTATTAAGTAGCTATTTAGATAAGCTTTGTGGTGTTTTTCAAGTTAGCCTTTTCTTGAA
>JBNVCD010000234.1:0-1977 GCA_050410875.1 Bathyarchaeia archaeon
ATTTCCATCGGGTCAAATTTCTTGAGTGACTCTACCACTTTAGGCGCGTTTGCAATTACATCGTCTCGGTCAAACACGTGGTTTTCATGGTTTAAATGTAAAAGCGCAACCATCTTCTTTACCCACTCAGTATCTTTCGGTGTACCGTGTTTGAAAGCCATCGTCAAGCATGTGATGTCCGGTTTGTATTTTACAGCTTCGTAGGCGATTATTTGAGTGTCTGTTCCAGCTGAGAACAGAAAGCCGTCTGCCATGTTCTTCCTTACAACTTTGTTTATGAGTGTTTTAACTTCGGGCAGAAGGTGAACGTATTCTTTTGGCTCAAGAGTCATGTTGTTTTTCCCCGTTATACCAGAATTTGGTGCACCGCGTCTATTTAAATTTATCCATGTGAATATAAAAGCAGAAAAAATGTAAACACCTGTATGGAAAGTGGAGAAAACAGTGAACACTTGATTTTTGAATTCAACGTCTGCCCTGTTCAGTTACATTTAAAAGTTCATGAATAGCGTTCTTAACAAGACAACACGTTCAGGTGTAGCCTTTGAAAGTCAGTCTAGTGCACATGAAAGTCCGCCCTAATCTTGAAAGTAACCTCGCCGCCGCAGAGCGAGGTATCCAGGAAGCCTCAAAGCAAAAACCTGCTTTTATCGCGCTTCCCGAGTACTTTTCTGTTCCAAACAACATGGAGCAATTCAACGACGCCAAAAGTATAAGCAAAGAGACTTACCTGGCAACCATCCGCTTTCTCAAACAAATCTCCCAACAGTATCCTGAAGTTTACCTCGCAGGCGGGACCGTCCTCGAGGAAGACGCCGGCAAATTTTACAACACTGCCACACTGTGGAAAGGTGGTGCGCTGATTGGCACTTACCGTAAACGCAATCCAATTGTTGCTGAACTCAACGCGGGAGTAAGTAAAGGCGATCAAGCCGCGGTGTTTTCTACAGAACACTGCAAAGTGGGCATGCTCGTCTGCGCAGACATGTTTGATCCGCCAACCATAAAGGCAGTTGTTGATCTAGGTGCCGAAGTTGTTTTCTTGCCAGTTGCAGCGATGGGCACTCACCCTCATGTGAAAGGTCACCCCTTAACTGAGAAGCTTGCTACCGAAAACGGCATTTTCGTCGTCAAAGTTGGCAATGTTAGTTCCAATGCACGGGGAGGTAGAAGCGCCTTTATAACGCCATGGGGTATAGAGCAGGAGGTTTCCGACGCGGTGGAAGACTCAGTTATAACCACGGACTTGGATATGCAAAAACTCAGAGAATACAGGCAAAGCCTCAATAGAGTTTAGCCCAATTATCCACTATTCTCATCATCTGTTTAAACTCGTTTTTGCAGAGCCAATCTCGATACTCAGAGTTCTTGACGGCGTAGCGTGCAATCTGCCGAGCATTCTCCGAGTCATGCACCAACAGTAAGACTCCCAGCAAGTTATGTCGACTCAAATAAGCCACCGTTTTAAGCAGCGCCTCCGCCTTTTCATCATTTAACATCTCTCCACTCAACTCTACAACCACAGGCTTCTTTAAAATTTTCAAGAAGTCTCGTGTCAGCAAATCCACCCAATAGTTAGTTGTGTAATCTCGGGCTGAAAGGGGCACATGGAAATAATCCACCATTTCCGCTATGGCTTCAAAGTCTATTCCAAAACGCTCTTTTGCCATCACTGGGTCAGGAAACATTTCTACGGCAAATGTGCCTTTAACGCGTGATTTAGCTTCTTTGATGAAACTTGTTATAGCTTGCGCACGCCACTCTGTCCAGTTTAAACCGCTACGGCGACAGAGCTCAACGCAACGCGGGCAAGTGCAAAATTCCTCATCGGGAAAATGGTAGAGGTTGAGTGTAACCCCCCGAATATTTTCCTTGCTTATGCATTCTATGTACTCCAGCACTTTAGCCTGATAGGTGGGGTTGGTGGGGCACACGTAATCAAACACCAAATTGGCTTTGCGGTTCTTGCGTAACGCA
>JBNVCD010000235.1:0-1874 GCA_050410875.1 Bathyarchaeia archaeon
AAAATTAGGGTCGCTTCAAGGTGACATGCGGTGAATATAATAAATGTTATTAAGCCAACGCTCAAAGCTGTTTTCAGTCGTATGTTCATGCGGTGTAGCCCTTCCAGTGGTTGGTGCACTTTTTTGCTTTCGCAGTTAAAAACGTTGTGAATTTTAAGTGCTTTGCACAAACTTTTTTTTTAAAAAAAAGCGCTAATTGTTTTTCAAGCTAGTTTTTAGAAGACGCTTTTTGGCGTGTGGTGTATCCTGTTAAGCTTTGAACTGGCGAGTCTACGTTTGCTCCTGCTTTTTCACGTTGCGTTTTTTCTTGCTCTTTTGCGTAGCTCTCTTTGCAGCTAAGCTCTACGCTGTTTTCCAGTTTTCTTATTAGCTTACCTAGCCGGCGGTGTCCCCGTGTAACCATGCAGCTATCACCTGCAACATTAGGCAGTATGTGGCTGCTTATAATTTTGACTGTCCCGCTCATTTTTTGGTTAATGCTGTTTCCCGTTTTAAGCGGTTGTATGTGGCGATTGTGTTTAGGTAGGCGGGTAACTCAACAATTATGCATGTGGACTCCAGTTTTTTCAGCAAGTTTTTCTTTATTAATTGTTCAAGTGGAGATGCGCCTGTCCCAAAAATTTTTTCAATAACTTTTTCCACAACCTCGGTGCGATAGGGGATTTCCCACTTTTTTATGCCGAACGTTTCCTCCAGATACTTGTACACTGCGTCTTTGGATGAGGTACCCAGTGTGGATAAACTTTCGTCGAAGGCTTTTGCGATTGATCTGTTGAAGCCTTCCGTGGAGACAACTGGTTTAGGCAAAATTTTTCTCATCAACATTATTTTTTGTTTCTCAACACTTTTTTGTGGCGTTATGTAAATTAGAAGTTTATTTTCATAAACTCCTAATTAGTAATCTACGCTGCATATTCATAAAAGGTGACCCTAGCGGGAAATAAAAAAGAGCGTAAACCTTGATAAAGTTGTTAATGATATCTTTGGTGCCTGCAATTAGCCTATGATGAAAATTGCACGTTACGATTGGCAGAGATACACAAATTTCCTGTGTCTTTGCAAGTTGACTTAAAAATTAAGTACGGTCTGAGGCGCGGGCTTTTAGGCGCACTTTCGATTTCAACTTCTTTTTTCGTCTAAATTTTCAGTTGCTTTTTTGTTGCCTGCCGAAATTCTTAAGTTTTAAGTACAACTTAAACTAGAAGTTGTGTGTTGAAGTAGTAAATGTGCAGAGTTGAGGAACCCTTGCTTAGAATTTTGCATGTTGATGATGACGAGGCGTTTCTTGAAGTTTCTAAAGCGTTGCTTGAGTCGGAAGGAGACTTTAAAGTTGACACTGTCCTGTCCGTGAATGAAGCCTTCCAAAAGCTTGACGCTCAGAAATATGACGCCGTCGTCGCAGATTACGATATGCCCTTAAAAGATGGCTTGCAGTTTCTGCAGGAGCTTCGTCAACGTTACTCCGACTTGCCATTTATCATGTTCACGGGTAAAGGCAGAGAAGAAATCGTAATTAAAGCGCTCAACCTTGGCGCTGACGGTTACTGCAATAAGCATGGTAAACCTGAAGTTGTCTACGGAGAACTCGCCCACATTATCCGTGTAGCTGCGGAGCGGGTTAAAGCCAAGTCTGCTTTAGCTGAAAGCGAGAGGCGTTACCAAACTATATTGGAGCATGCGGCTGAAGCGTTTTTTGTTCATGATTTAAACGGTAAGATGCTGGCTGTGAACCAGCAAGCGTGCAAGAGTCTTGGCTACACAAAGGATGAGTTGCTTGCGCTAACTGTGTCGGATATAGATCCGTATGCCCCTCAGTTAGGCGCAGAGTTTTGGCCTAAGGCGCTTGCCGGCCAAGCGGTTACCTTCGAGAGTTT